>DASZJD010000111.1 GCA_035948415.1 Acidimicrobiia bacterium
GCGGTGCGCTCGTCGACCCTCCTGGTCGTTCGAGGCGCTCCGGCCGCCGATCCCGGCGGGCGATCAGGGCGTCGACCCCGGCTCCGCCCCGCCCCGGGAGAGGATCAGCAGGGCCAGGGCTGGGAACACGACCACGGTGAGGAGGCCGGCGGCGACGATCGCCGCGCTGGTGTCAGCGTCGATGGTGTGCAGCTGGGTCCCGATGCGAGCGGCCACGACCGGCACCGAGAGCGAGGTGGCTTGGAGCAGCCCGGCGGTCGCGACGTGCCGGGCGTCGCCCAGCCCCCGGTAGAGGACCGCGGGGACGCCGCGAGCCACCGCGAAGAGGACGACGAGCGCCGGCACCATGGCGATGGCGGCGGGCTCGCTCACGAGCGCGTGAGCGTCGAACTGCAGCCCGCTCGTGACGAAGAAGGCCGGGATCAGGAAGCCGTAGCCGATGGCGTCGAGCTTCGAGCGGAGCCGCTCGTCGGTGAGGTGCTCGTCGGGGTCGGTCACCCGGAGCAGCGCGCCGGCGACGAAGGCGCCGAGCACGGCCTCGAAGCCGAGCTCGCTCGAGAGGGCCACGAACACCGCCAGCACCAGCATGGCGACGCGCACGCCGAGCTGCGCCGACGTCTCGCCCTGGCGGAGCAAGGCCCGCGCGAACCGCGGCGACCGCTCGACCCGGCCCAGACCGACCGCGACCACGACGACCAGGAGGGCAAAGCCCACCAACAGGAAGAGCTGCGTGCCGAGCCCGGAGCCGGAGCCGGAATAGAAGAGAGCGAGGGCGAGGATGGCGCCGAACTCGCCCACGGAGCTCGCGGCGAGCACCAGCTGCCCGAACGGGGTGAACGTCAGGCCGGCGTCCCGGAGGACCGGCACGACGAGCCCGAGGGACGTGGACGCCAAGACGATGCCGACGAAGAGCGCCTTGTTGTCCGCGTCGATGAACGACACCAGCTGCCCGCCGGCCAGCGCCAGCACGCCGGATACGGCATAGGCGCCGAGGATGCGCCCGACCCGCCCTCGGAGCGACGACAGGTCGAGCTCCAGACCGGCGAGGAACAGGAGGAACGAGAGGCCGATCACGCCCAGGACCGACACCGAGGCATCTAGGTGCACCCACCCGAGCACGGAGGGGCCGACGAGGATGCCGAGCACGATCTCGAGCACCACGGCGGGCACGCGAACCACGGGCACGAGCGACACCGCGATGGGAGCCGCCAGCGCGATGGCAGTCACCGCGAGCAGCGAGGTGTAGGAGGTCCCGTGCACCGGCTCCGTCTACCAAACGGCGCGTAGCCCGTCGACCGACGCCCGGGGCCGCGGACGTCCCCGAGCGGCCCGGAGGTGGCTCGGGAACGCTGTCGGCGCGGCCGGTAGGGTGGCGGGACGTCGCGTGCAGGGAGGCCAGATGGACGTTCGGTCGATCGAGGACGTGGCACCGGAGGTCGAGCACAACGGCACCGTCCCCGTGTGGTGGCTCGTCCGGCCCCGCGAGATGATGGAGATCACCGACGGCGGGTACCTGGAACTCGCCAACGAGTTCGAGGTCAAGGGCGGCGAGATGGTGTACCCGCACTCGCATCCCACGCACGAGTTCTATTACGTCACCGCTGGTCGCGGGATCATGACCATCGCCGGTGAGGAGCGTCCGATCGCCCAGGGCGATCTCGTCTACATCCCGCCGGACACGGTGCACAGCCTCCGGCCGGTCAGCGACCACGCCCCCATCCACTGCTTCTGCTTCGCGGTCGGGGTCAAGGGCGCCGGACCGATCGACTACACGACCCACTGAGCGAGCGCGCCGGTGCCCGGCGGGCCAGCCCGCACGAGGACGTGAGGTGCGAGAACACCAGTACACGCTCGAGCTCCCGCACTCGGCGGCCCGACTGTGGGCGCTGTTCCAGGACTACGACCACTGGGCCGACTATGCGCCGATGGTGAAGCGGGTCGACGTGCTGTGGCCCGGCGACGACCACCACAACGGGCGGCTGCGCCGAGTGATCTACAAGATGCCCTTCGGGCGTGAGGGCGCGGCGCTCGAGCTCGTCCACGACGTCGAGCCCGGCGTCGGCTACACGTACACCATGATCAGCCGCGAGCCCGGCAACGACCAGACCGGGAAGGTGCGACTCGAGCCGGTCACCGAGACCTTGACCCGGCTGCACTTCGAGGAGCGCTACCACCTCACGAAGGCCCCGTGGCGCTGGTTCGAGGGGCCGATCTATCGATTCATCAACCGCCAGAACGAGGCGAGCATGCGCGCCGCGTCGGCGTGGCTGGATCGCAACCCCGACTACCGAGCCGACCTCGTCGGGTAGACCGCCGCCGGCGTCACCGCGGCAGGTAGATACCGAGGAAGGCGAAGATGCGCTGCCAGCCATCCACCGCCGCCTCCACGCGGTAGGTGGGACGATCGACGGCGAAGAACGCGTGCCCGGCTTCGGGATAGCTGTGGAACTCATAGGTCTTCTCGTGCTCGCGCAACGCCGCCTCGGTGCGGGCCACCTGGTCGGGTGACGGGTTGCGGTCGGCCGCGCCGAAGAGCCCGAGGAGGGGGCACGAGAGGTCGGGCGTGAGCTCGACCGGGGCGACGGGCTGACGCTCCGAGCGCTCGCTCGGCTCCGCGACGACCCGCCCCCCGTAGCAGTCGACCGCCGCGTCGACCGGGAGTCGGCAGGCGACGAGGTAGGCCTGGCGGCCCCCGGAGCAGTGCCCGATGACGCCGACGGCGCCGGTCGCGTTCGTCAACGACCGGAGGCGGCGGGCGGCACCGGCCACGTCGCCGACGCACCGGTCGTCGGGGACGCCGCCGGCGGCGCGAACCGCGGCGGCGGCCTCGTCCGGGCTCGCACCCGGCGCCTCGCGGTGGTGCAGGTTCGGGCAGATCGCCGAATAGCCGTGCACCGCGAAGGTGCGCGTCATCTCCTTGGTCGCGGCGTCGTACCCGGGCATGTGGTGAATCACGACGACACCCGGGTACGGACCCGGGCCGAGCGGCCGCGCTTCGTAGGCTGGGATCTCGTCGCCGCCGTGCCCCTCGATGCGGATGGTCTCGGCGATCATGGCGTCGTACACGAACGCTCCTCGGTCGGCTGGTGGCGATGGACCTTATGGGCGTTCGACGCCCGGTGTCTCTGTCCCGTCCCCGCCCGCGCGTGGTGCGCCGCGTGTCGCGCCCGGTCCGCCGGCGGCGGCTGAGGCCGCCCCTCGCCGGGTCGTCCCTCGCCGGCGGCGGCCACGCACCGGGAGCGAGGCGCGGCCCCCGCCCGCCCCCGAGCGGCAACAATGCGGGCGTCCCCGCAGGAGGACCGCCGTGCCGGCGCTCGACACCCGCACCCATCCCCGCATCGCACGCTCCGGAGCCGCGCGCGGTCGCCCACCACAACGGGGCCGTCGTCGGTCCGGCGCCCCGGTCACCACGACCGTCGCCGCCCACCCGACCGGGCTTCGCACCGCCGGGCCGGCGCGGCCGCGCCGCGGGCGCGGGGCCACCCTGGCGATCACCGCCGGCGCGCTCACCGCCGGTCTGGTCACCGGGGCGACGATGGCCGTCCTCGGTGTCGACGTGATGGCGACCACGGGCGGCCCCGACTCGGCCGCAGCCCTGCGCGCGGTGCGGCGCCTCGGAACGGTCGGGCCCGCCCCGCAAGCGCTGACGGTCACCTTTACCATTGACAACGGCTCGGTGCTGCCGGGCTTCGGCGAGACGGTCACCTACCGAGCCGTCGGCACCGTCGCGGTTGCCGTCGACCTCGGGCGGGTCGGTGCCGGCGACATCCGCCTCGATGGATCGCACGCCACCGTTCGGATCCCGCCCGCGCGCCTGGCCTCGCCGGTGGTCGACGACGCCAACAGTGGCGTGATCCGACGCAATGAGGGGCTCATCACCCGGTTCGTCGGCGGTGACGTCAGCGCGAGCGACCTGCGGGACGCCGCGACCTCGCACCTCACCGAGAAGGCACAGGAGCAGGGACTCCTCGCGGCTGCGCAGCAGGTCGCCTCGGCGGACGTCCGGGCGGCCCTGCGGCCGATCGGGGTCACCGCGGTCGTCGTCAATGTCGCCCCCGCGTCATGAGACGCGCGAGCGCGGTCCCGAGGATTCGGGTCAGCCGTTCGAGTACACGCGGGTGGGGGTGACCAGCACAACGACGCGCCGCTCCTCGGCCATGGTGCGGTCGTAGGCGGCCCAGTCGTCGTGGGTGCCACCAGCGGCCCGGAACACCGCCCGGAGCAGCTCGGCCAGCGCCTCCTGGTCGAGACCACGGTGGTCGTCGGGCCCGAACTGCTCCGTCGACCCCTCCACCGCTGCCCACTGCCATCCGGCCTTCGCGACGATCGTGGCTCGCGGGTCGCGCTGCAGGTGGCGGAGCTTCACGGCGTCGCCCCGCGCGACCAACCCCACCACCCGGTCGCCGCGCACCGGGTGGTCGAGCACCCCCACGTTCACGACCGAGGCCTGCACCGAGCCGTCTCGGCGAGCCGTGCTCACGACCGCCAGGAAGTGATCCGACGCCAAGACGGTCTCGAAGTCCGGCAGGGACGCCACCGCCGGAGTGTAAGAGGGTCCGCCCGCCGCGTGCGCCGGTGCTCGCGGGTCGATGAGCTGTCGGTACCCTCGGCCCGTGGCCGCCCGCGACCAGCCCTCAGCCGCCTCGAGCCCGGGCGGGCACGAGCCGTGGGAGCGGCCGGTCGACCGGTTTCGGCGCGGGGCGGTCGGCCGCGTCGTGGCCGCGGGGCTGCTCGGGCTGCGCGACGCCCTCGAGGGGCGGCCAGAACGCGACGAGGTGGCGATCGTCTCGGTGGCGCCCGGGCCGGGCTGCTCCCCTCGGCTCGACATCCAGCTCGACCCCGACCACCCCGAGAGCTCGCTCGTGGTGATCCGACCGCCGGCGACGAGCGGGGGCGGCGCGGCCTGACCCCACAGTCGGCGCGCCGGCCGCGACCCTGGTCGCTCGAGCACAGGCCGCGGATACGGTGCCGGGCGTGTCCGTCGAGCCGGCCGACGAGGTGCTCACGACGACGCGGGCGGTGCGACGGCGCCTCGACCTCGACCGGCCGGTCGATCCGGCGCTGGTGCGAGCGTGCCTCGCGATCGCGCTCCAGGCGCCGACCGGCGGCAACGACCAGCGCTGGCACTTCCTCGTCGTCACGGAGCCGGCGACGCGCTCGGCGGTCGCGGAGGTGTTCCGTCGGGGAGCGATCGCGTACGCGCAACGCACCGACAAGCCGGCCCCGCCGCGGCGCGAACTGACGGAGCCCGAGCGGGCGGCGCGGCGACGGGTCATGGCGTCCGCCGGCTACCTGTTCGAGCACCTCCACGAGGTCCCCGTCCTCGTGGTCCCCTGCATCGAGGGGCGGGCCGAGGCCGGCTCGCTGGTCGACCAGGCCACCGCCTTCGGATCCATCCTCCCCGCGGTCTGGAGCTTCATGCTCGCGGCCCGGGCTCGCGGGCTCGGCACCTCCTGGACCACGGCGCACCTCATGGCCGAGGCGGAGATGGCGGCGCTGCTCGGCATCCCGTACGCGGACGTGACCCAGGTCGCGCTGGTGCCGGTCGCCCACACGCTCCGGGGCGACTTCAGGCCCGCCCGTCGCCGCGGGATCGACGAAGTGCTCCACTGGAACCGGTGGTAGCGGCGGCCGGCTGCCCCGCTCAGCTCTCGAGCCGGAAACCGATCTTCATCGTCACCTGGAAGTAGCCGACCTCGTCGTCGACGATCGACCCGCGCACGTCGGTGACCTCGAACCAGTCGAGGTGTCGCAACGTCTCGGCGGCTCGCGACACGCCGTTCCGCACCGCCTGCTGCAGGCTGTCCCGGGAGGTCCCGACGACTTCCGTGACCCGGTACGTATGGTCATCGTGCACACCCACGCGCGCCTCCTCGTGCTCGCGGCCGCTTCCGCATCACCGTAGGCGGGCTCGTCCACGCGCCGCCGACGACCACCGGCCGCGGGCGGGCGCGGCCAGCGGTCGACACGCCGGGGCCAGACTGGCGGCGGACGCCGAGCATCCCGGAGGTCCATGACCCGCCGATCTCGCCGCCATCGGACCACGGTCGTCGTCGCGGGCGCCCTCGTCGTCGCGCTCGGCGCGTGCGGCGGGTCGAACGCCACCGCCCACCCGCGACCGGGCACCGCCGCCTCGACCCCGACCCCGACCACGGCGGCCTCGGTCGGCGGGCCGGCGAACCCGTGCGGCGCGGCCGCGACCGTCCCCGCGACCTACGACCACGTGATCTGGGTCTGGATGGAGAACCACACCGCGTCGGACGTCATCGGGAACCCCGACGCGGCGTACACGACGACGCTGGCCCGCGGCTGCGGGAGCGCCGCCCGCTACGCCAGCGTTGGGAGCCCGTCGCTCCCGAACTACATCGGCGCCACCTCCGGTAGCGCGCAGGGCATCCACGACGACGACGCCCCCAGCAGCCATCCGCTGACCGTCGACAACCTGTTCCGCCAGGTGCGGCAGGCGGGCAAGGTCGGGCGGTCCTACGAGGAGTCGATGACGGTCAACTGCGAGCTGGCCTCCTCGGGCTTGTACGCGGTCAAGCACAACCCGGCCGCGTACTACGTCGGCGGCCAAGACCGAGCCGCGTGCCAGCGCGACGACGTGCCGCTCGGCAACCTCAGCGTCGGTGCGCTCCGCCAGGACCTCGACCGCGGTTCGCTTCCGGCGTTCAGCTTCGTCACGCCCAACCTGTGCTCGGACACGCACGACTGCCCCGTGCGGTCGGGCGACGCCTGGCTGCAGCAGTGGATGCCAATCCTCCTGGCGAGCTCGGCGTACCGGCAGGGACACACCGCGGTCTTCGTGGTGTGGGACGAGCCCACCCCGATGCCCCTGGTGGTGGTCAGCCCGACCACTCCCCCGGGCGCGGTGGAGGCGGCGCCGGTCGACCACTACGCGCTGCTCCGCACCGCCGAGGAGCTCCTGGGCCTCCCGCTCCTCCCCGGCGCTGCGACCGCGCCCAGCCTGCGCGGGGCGTTTCGGCTCTGAGCCTGGCGCCCACCGTGCCTCCAACGTCCGGCCCGGGACGGCGAGGCCCCGCTCGACCGGCCCGGCTCAAGCAGGGCCTGCAGCAGGCCGATCACAGGCTCGATGGCGCCTCCCCTGCCGGCCGATCACGCGCGCGAGCGGCGTCGCGGGCTGGTCCCCGCGCGCCGCGCGCGCGCCGTGAGCGGGTTCTGGTGGCGGCATCCCCGGCTGACGCACCTGGCCACCGCGGCCGCGCTCGTCTGGGGCGCCGCCTACCTGGCGTGGCGAATCGGATGGAGTGGAGCCGGCGTCGCCGCCTGGCTCTTCTGGCCGCTCCTGGCCGCCGAGCTCTTCGCGTGGCTCAGCCTGGTGTCGTACGCCTGGCTCGCGTGGCGAGTGCCGACCGTCGAGCAACCCGAGCCGCTCCCCGTCGACCCACCGGTCTCGGTCGACGTCTTCGTCTGCACGTACGACGAACCCGTCGAGGTGGTCGAACCGACGCTCGTGGGCTGCGCCGCCATCCGCGGTCCGCACCGCACCTTCCTGCTCGACGACGGTCGGCGCGAGGAGATGCGTGAGCTCGCGGCGCAGCACGACGCGGTCCACGTGACCAGGCCCGACAACCGGGACGCCAAGGCCGGGAACATCAACCACGCGCTCGGCCTGACCGTCGGGGATCTCATCCTGTTCCTCGACGCCGACCACGTCCCCCTGCCCAGCATCCTCGACGCCACGCTCGGATACTTCGCGGACCCGTCGGTCGCGCTGGTGCAGACCCCGCACGACTTCTCGAACCGAGACTCGGTCCAGCATCACGGCCCGCAGCGTCACGAGCAGAGCCTGTTCTACGACGTGATCGCGCCGAACAAGGACCGACGGAACGCCATGTTCTGGTGCGGCTCGGCCACCGTCGTCCGACGCGCGGCCCTCGTCCAGGTCGGAGGCGTGCTGACCAAGACTGTCGCCGAGGACTTCCACACGACGATCGCCATGCACGCGCGCGGCTGGCGCACGCGGTACCACGGCGAGTGCCTCGTGCAGGGGCTCGCGCCGTACGACCTGGCTGGGTTCCTCCTGCAGCGAGCGCGCTGGGCTCGCGGCAACCTGGCGGTGTTCCGAACCAGGGAGAACCCGGTGTGGTGCCCGGGCCTCTCGCTGCGTCAGCGGCTGAGCTACCTCGGCTCGCTCATCCACTACTACAGCGGGCTGCAGCGGCTGACGCTCCTCGCCGTCCTGACCGCGACCCTGACCTCGGGCCAGCTCCCGATGCACGCGACCGTGCTCGGCCTCGGGGCCTTGTGGGCGCCCTGGGCGATCCTGGCCTTCACGGCCACGCTGGCCCTCGCGCGCGGCACCCTGGCCACGATGGACTCGACCCGGTACGGGCTGATGACCATGGGCGTGCAAGCCCGAGCCGTGGCCGCCCTCTTCTATCCCCGCGCCGGCCGCTTCAAGGTGACCCCAAAGGAAGGGGTCGACGAGGGAGGGCTCGAGGTCCTTCGCCTCCTCCCCTTGGTCACGGCGGGCGTGGTGGTCGTCGTGGGCGCGGCGCTCGTCCGGGCCCTCGCCCTGGCGGGAGTGGTCTCGCTGCCGGGCCTGCCCGGCTTCGCCGCCGGCGTGCTGCTCGCCCTGGCGGTGTGGGAGACCATCTGTCTCCTGGCCGTGGTCGTCCCCCTCGTCCGACGCCACCAGCTCCGCCGCAGCTACCGCCTCGCGGTCACCGGCCGGGCGCGGATTCACGGGCACACCATCGGCCTCGAGGTCGTCGACGTCAGCACGCACGGCATCGGCGTCGAGTCACCGATCGCGCTCCCTCCCGCCACGTCGCTCCGCCTGCTGCTCCGGCTTCCGGACAGCGCTGCCGGGACCCACGACCTCTCGCTCGCGGTCGTTGTGCGGTCGTGCCGACGGCTGCGCACCGGCGACGGGGACCCGAGGTTCCGGGTCGGCACCGCGTTCGACGCCCTCGACGGCGACGACCGCCGTCGCGTCCTGGAGTACTGCGCCGTGACCCACCCCGACCTCGCGCTCCACGGCCGCCCGCTCAGCGACCGACGCCCCGAGCGGGCCCCCGTCGAGGCGGCCTCGTAGCCCAGCCCAGTCCGTCGCCTCGGCCCGGCCACCCCGGTCGCCGCGCCGTCCCGAGGCGGCGTCGCCTCCGTGCACGCGCGCCGCGCCCAAGGGGTGCAGTCGGGCCCGGCCGGCCCGCCTTGTGCACCGAGTCGCACCCGGACGAGGATGCGAAGCCGTCGAGCGAGGAGCCGCCGTGAACCTGCGACCGTTGGGCCGAACCGGCATTCGGGTGTCCGAGCTGTGCCTCGGGGCGATGACGTTCGGCCGGGAAGCCGACGAGGCCACGAGCCGACGCATGCTGGACCGCTTCCTCGACGCCGGCGGCAACTTCGTGGACACGGCCGACGTGTACTCCGAGGGCGCGTCCGAGGCGATCACCGGCCGCGCCCTCGGCGCCAGGCGTGAGCAGGTCGTGCTGGCGACGAAGGTGCGGTTCCCGACTGGCGCCGGCCCGAACGACGTGGGCCTCTCGCGCCGTCACATCCGCCTCGGGATCGAGGCGTCGCTGCGTCGCCTCGGCACCGACTGGATCGACCTGTACCAGGTCCACTGCTGGGACCAGCGGACGCCGCTCGAGGAGACGCTCTCGACGCTCAACGACCTGGTCCGGGAGGGCAAGGTCCGCTACCTGGGAGCGAGCAACTTCGCGGCCTGGCACCTCGCCACCGCGCTCGGGACCTCGGCCCGTCACGGTTGGGAGGCGTTCTCGTCGCTGCAGCCGGAGTACTCGCTCATCACCCGGGACATCGAGCGGGAGCTGCTGCCGCTGTGCCGCGCCGAGCACCTGGCGGTGCTGCCGTGGAGCCCGCTCGGGGGCGGCATCCTGACGGGCAAGTACCGGCCGGGCGAGGACCTGCCGAGTGGGACCCGCGGCGGGGACGCCGAGGAGCCCATCACCTTCACCTACCGGCTCGACGACCGGGCCTGGCGGATCGTGGACGCGGTCGGGAAGGTCGCCGCCGACACCGGCAAGACGCCGGCGCAGGTGGCCCTGAACTGGGTGACCTCCCGGCCGGGCATCACGGCGCCGATCATCGGGGCCCGCACCCTCGACCAGCTCGAGGACAACCTCGCCGCGGTCGGCTGGGAGCTCGCCGAGGACCACCGCAACGCCCTCTTCTGGGCCAGCGCGTTCCCGCGGGGCTACCCGTACGACTTCATCGAGTTCGCCAACCACGACTGACGGCGGTCGTCGGCGTCGACTCGACGCCTCGACGCGACCTAGGCCGGCTGGTTGGCGGGGCTGGCGAGCGGCGGCTCATGGGCGCCCTGACGCTCGAACTGGGTGCGGTACAGCTCGGCGTAGAGCCCGTCGGCGGCGAGGAGCTCGTCGTGGCTGCCCCGCTCGACGATGTGACCCGCGTCCACGACCAGGATCTGATCGGCGTCGCGCACCGTCGACAGCCGGTGCGCGATCACGAGCGAGGTCCGGCCGGCGAGGGCGGTCTGCAGCGCGCGCTGGACCGCCAGCTCCGAATCCGAGTCCAGGTGGGCGGTGGCCTCGTCGAGCACGACGATGTCGGGGGCCTTCAGCAGCAGCCGGGCGATGGCCAGCCGCTGCTTCTCGCCGCCCGAGAGCCGGTAGCCGCGGTCACCGACGACGGTGTCGAGGCCGTCGGGCAGGCTCCCGACGAGAGCCCAGATCTGGGCCGCCTGGAGCGCGGCCACGAGATCGTCGTCGGTGGCGTCCCGCCGCGCGTAGAGCAGGTTCGATCGGATCGTCTCGTGGAACATGTGGGCGTCCTGGGTGACCATCCCGATGCTGGCCCGCAGCGAATCGAGCGTCGCGTCCCGCACGTCGATGCCGTTGATGCGCACGGCCCCACTCCGCGCGTCGTAGAGCCGGGGGACGAGGTGCGACAGGGTCGTCTTCCCGCCGCCGGAGGGGCCGACGAGCGCGGTCATCGTCCCGGGCTCCGCCCTGAACGTGACGTCGAAGAGGACCTGCTCGCTCGGCGTGTGGACCAGGGAGGCCACGGACTCGAGCGACGCCAGGGAGACCTCGTCGGCGCTCGGGTAGCCGAAGTCGACGTGCTCGAAGTCGATTCGGGCCGGGCCGCGGGGGATCGTCACGGCGTCCGGCTTCTCCGCGATCATGGGCGGGAGGTCGAGCACCTCGAAGACGCGCTCGAAGGACACGAGCGTCGTCATCACGTCGACGTTGATGTTCGAGAGCTGGGTGAGCGGCCCGTACAGCCGGGCCAGGTAGGCGGTGAGCGCGACGAGGGTCCCGATGTTCAGCGCGCCGTTGACGGCGAGGACGCCGCCCCACCCGTAGACGAGCGCGGTGGCCAAGGCGGCGGTGAGCGTGAGCGCGACGAAGAAGAACCGGGCGTACATGGCCTGGATCACGCCGATGTCGCGGACCCGCCCCGCCCGGCTCGCGAAGGACCTCGTCTCCTCGCTGGGGTGACCGAACAGCTTGACCAGCAGCGCACCGGCGACGTTGAAACGCTCCGTCATCGTCGTGTTCATCTGCGCGTTCAGCGCGTACGCCTCGCGCGTGATCGACTGGAGCCGCCGCCCGAGCCAGCGGGCCGGCAGCACGAACACGGGCAGGATCAGGAGCGCCACGAGGGTGAGCTCCCACGAGAGCAGGAACATGACGACGAGGATGAAGGCCACGCTGATGAGGTTGCCGATCACCGTCGAGAGCACGTCGGTGAAGGCTTCCTGGGCGCCGAGCACGTCGTTGTTGAGCCGGGTGACGAGCGCCCCGGTCTGGGTCCGCGTGAAGAACGCGATCGGCATCCGCTGCACGTGGTCGAAGACCTTCGTGCGCATGTCGTAGATCAGGCCCTCGCCGATCCGGGCCGACACGAATCGCTGGCCGAGCGAGAGGCCGGCGTCGACGACGGCGAGGCCGGCCACCAGGAAGGCGAGGCTCACGATGAGGCCGGAGTTGTGCAGCAGGATGCCCTGGTTGATGATCTCTCGGAGGATGAGCGGGTTGATCGCTCCGATGACGGCGTCGATCACGACGAGAACGAGGAAGAACGCCAGGATCTTGCGGTACGGCGACGCGAACCGCAGGATGCGCTTGACGGTCCCGGGCGCCACCTTGGCGTCGGTGACCGACTGGTCGCGACGCATCGATCGCATCGCTCCCCACATCGGGCCGGCGTGCCCCATCAGCGAGCTCCCGGGGAAGCAGTCGTGCCGTCGCGATCAGCGTCCAGGGCGACGAGGAGGCTGAGCAGCGTCGTGCGGTCTTGGTCGGTGAGCCGGCCGAACAGGCTCTCGGCGCTCGCTCGGCGGGCATGGTCCATGCGTGCCAGCACCGACCGCCCCGCCACGGTCGGCGTGACGAGGACCGAGCGGCGATCGTTGGGATCGACCTCGCGGCCGACGAGGCCGGCCTCCTCGAGGCTGTCGACCATCGTCGTCACGGACCGGGGGACGATCTCGAGGCTGGCGGCCAGGTCGGCCATGCGCATCGGCTCGGGGGCACGGGCCAACACCCGCATGACTCGGGCCTGCCCGAACGTCACGCCGAGCGGGGCGAGCTCCTTCGCCGAGCCGCGCCGGAGCCGCCACGAGGCCCGCACCAGGAGCTCGGCGAGCTGACCCATCTCCGGGGTCGACCCGGGCGCCGGCCGGCCCCGGGTCATCGGGGCCCCTCGGCCCGGCCGCGCAGTCGTGATCCACCCGTCATTCGCTGAGGATAGCACATAGTGAGGGATGCTCCCTAATGTCGGGCTCGGGGTGCCGGCCCGGCGGCCCGCGGCGTCGCTTCGTGGCGTCGACCCATAGGCTCCCGCCGGTCTCCGAGACGGGCGCGAACGCAGGAGGAGGAAGCCCGTGCCGCTTCGCCGGAGGGTCGCCGAGGAGCTGCGGGGCAGCGAGCTCGACGTGAATCCGCTGTACGCGGGGATCGGCGAGGCGACGATCCCCCGCTTCGAGCTGTCGGGCGGTGAGCTGCCGCCGGCGACCGCGGCCCAGATCGTGCGCGACGAGCTGATGCTCGACGGCAACGCCCGCCTGAACCTGGCCACCTTCGTGAGCACCTGGATGGAGCCCGAGGCCGTGCGTCTCATGGCCTCGTGCTTCGACAAGAACATGGTGGACCGCGACGAGTATCCGCAGACCGCCGAGCTCGAACGTCGGTGCGTCAACATCCTCGCCACGCTCTGGAACGCGCAGGCGGACGAGCAGCCGATCGGAACTTCGACCACCGGCTCGAGCGAGGCCGCGATGCTCGGCGGGCTGGCGCTGAAGCGGCGTTGGGAGTCACGCCGCCGGGCGAGCGGTCTCGGCACCGAGCGCCCGAACCTGGTCATGGGGGTCAACGTCCAGGTGTGCTGGGAGAAGTTCTGCCGGTACTTCGACGTCGAGCCGCGCCTCGTGCCGATCGAGGCCGGACGGCACCATCTGACCGCGGGCGCAGCGTTGCCTCACTGCGACGACCACACGATCGGCGTCGTCGGGATCCTCGGGTCGACCTTCGACGGGAGCTACGAGCCGATCGCCGACCTCGCCACCGCCCTCGACCGGCTGCACGCCGGCGGAGGGCCCGACATCCCGATCCACGTCGACGCGGCGTCGGGCGGCTTCGTCGCTCCGTTCCTGGACCCGGACCTGCAGTGGGACTTTCGCCTGCCACGCGTCGCGTCCATCAACGCCTCGGGCCACAAGTATGGGCTCGTGTACCCGGGAGTCGGCTGGACGGTCTGGCGTGACGACGCGGCGCTGCCTACGGAGCTCGTGTTCTCCGTCAGCTACCTCGGCGGCAGCCAGTCGACCTTCTCGCTCACCTTCTCGCGGCCCGGCGCCCCCGTGATCGCCCAGTACTTCAACTT
Organism: Acidimicrobiia bacterium; assembly: GCA_035948415.1. Taxonomy (NCBI): domain Bacteria; kingdom Bacillati; phylum Actinomycetota; class Acidimicrobiia; species Acidimicrobiia bacterium. The sequence continues at coordinate 13,843 of DASZJD010000111.1, forward strand.
CCTGCGGCTCGGACGGGACGGCTACCGGCACGTCCAAGCCGCCACCCGGGACGTGGCCCGGCGGCTCGCGGCAGGCGTCGGCGCGCTCGGCCCCTTCGAGCTGATCAGCGAGGCCCGGCAGCTCCCGGTCTTCGCCTTCACCCTGCGCGAGGACCAGACCCGGTACTCCGTCTTCGACGTCTCCCGGGCCCTTCGCGAGCGGGGCTGGCTGGTCCCCGCCTATCCGTTCCCGCCCGACCTCGAGCACCTCGACGTGCTCCGGATCGTGGTGCGGAACGGCTTCAGCCGCGACCTCGCGGACCTGCTGCTCGACGACCTGCGGGAGTCGGTCACCGAACTCGAGCGCCAGCGGGAGCCGTTCAGCCGGCCGGTGGCGGGATTCCACCACTGACCGCGCCCGAGGCCAACGACACCGGTTGACGGGGAGGAGCGACCCGTGAACCTCACCCGCCTCGTGATCGCCGAACGTCCCGTGGCGAGCGACCCGCAGCTCTCCGTCGGGTGGGGCGGCGGGGTCGACGGGAACTCCCGCTTGACCGGCGGTGTCGGCGCGGCGCTGTTCGTCATCCTGGCCGTCGAAGCGGTCACGCTCCTGCAGGTCAAGCAGCTGATCTCGCTGCATGTCTTCATCGGAATGCTGCTCGTCCCCCTCGTCCTCCTCAAGACCGCGACGACCGGGTACCGCTTCGCCCGCTACTACCGGGGCGACGCCGCGTACGCCTGCAAGGGGCCGCCGCCCCTCATCCTGCGCATCACCGGGCCGCCCCTCGTCGTCTCGTCGCTGGCGCTGCTCGGCACCGGCGTCGCGCTCATCGCCCTGGGTCGCAGCGCCGGCCACCAGTACCTGTGGCTCCACCAGGCCAGCTTCTTCGTGTGGGCGGCGTTGATCGCGGTCCACGTGCTCGGGCACCTGCAGGAGACCGCCGCCCTCACGGCGGCGGACTGGCGCGAGCGCCCCGGGCGCGGCGAGACCGAGCATCGGCTGGCCGGAGCCCGGGCCCGGCTCAGCCTGGTCGTGGCGACGCTCGCCGTCGGCGCAGTGCTCGGCATCGCGTCCCTCGGCTGGGTCGGCACCTGGCACCACGTCAGCCACCTCGGTCACGGTTGAGTCGGCCTCGAGGCCGCGTCGCGACCCTCCCCGCCGAGCCCTACGACCAGGCGGCGATCCTGCTCACAGGCCGCTCGTCACGGGTGGACGCGAACGGACGTCCCGGCGGAGATCGCCAGCACCGTCAGCAGCACCACGAGCGCCACCCACATGATCACGAGGCGGACGCGGACGCCGTGCGGCACGGAGACGTAGCGCCTCCCGAAGCGACGGTCCTGGTTGCTCATCGCGTCCGCACCGATCGTGTCGGCCGTCAGTGCGCGCTGGCGAAGGCCACCATGCGCGCGTACAGCTCGAGGACCTTGATGGCGTAGTCGGGGTCGGTCGCCCACTTGCCGTTCCCCATGACGTTCCACAGCGGCGCCGAGCCCTTGTACGCGAACGAGTCGTAGGAGGCCGCGGCGGCAGCCGGGTTGGCCCCGAACAGCGCCGCCTCGGGCGGGTGCGCGAGCAGCGCGGCGCGGCTGTCGGGGTCGGCGTAGCTGCGGAGCAGCTGGATCTGGGCCCGCACGCCGTCGCGGGGCGTCGGGAAGCCGATCTCGCTCGTGCAGCTGTCGCAGGCGCCGATGCCGGCGAAGTTGTTGTCGAGGGCGTGCCCGAACGAGCCGGTCTCGAGGATCGCCTGCGCGAAGGCGAGGTCGCCGGCGACGTGCTCGGCCGCTCCCTCCTCGATGTACATCTGAGTCAACTGGTCGATCGTCGTCCCGCCGGCGAGGTGCGCGCCGAGGCCGGTGGAGCGGAACCACGCCGCGAGCTGCGCGGCGGTCAGGCGGGCCGTGCCCATGACGGGGATGCCCCCGAGCTTGCCGAGGATGGATTCGTCACGGGCGCGCACCGCCTCGAGGCTCGCCTGCACCGACTGGAGCCGCACCTGGTCGTCGGCCACCGCCTGGCGCTCGAGGTCGCGCTGCGAGCGCTGCTGCTGGAGCAGGTTCTCGGCGGCGGTGAGCTCGTCGAGCTGCTGGTTGGCGTCGATCGACGCCGCGTTCGTGTAGGCCTCGCCAGCGCCGACGTCGAGGACGTGCTGGACCCGCAGCACCGCACCCTGGTTGCCGTGCTGCTCGTAGACGGCCGCGGCCCGCGCCGCCAAGGCCGCCTTCAGCTGGTCGATCTGGACCTGGGTGGCGTTGGCGCGCGTCGTGACGTCGAGGAGGGCCACCTCGGCGTCGTGGAGCCGGGCCTGCACCTGGCTGACCTCGAGCGCCACCTGGTCGAGTCGGGTCGCGGTGCGCGACAGCTCGATGGCGGCCGCGAGGAGCTGGTCCTGACCGGTCGGCGGCGGCGGAGGCGTCGCTTGCGCGCCGGCGACGGCCGGCACCAGCAGGACACTGAACCCAGCCACGAGCGAGGCCAGGACCGGCCGGCAGCGGCGGAGGCGGTTGGTCACGGCGTCACGGGCGGTTACCGGGGATCGTCAAGGGAGCAGCGCTCGTCCACCCCTATTGACGACCGGCGGCGGCACGGACTTGACCGAAAACCCACCCAAACCGGGCACGCCGGGCCCCGGGGTGGGCCGCCAGCGGTCGGGCTGGCCGCCGGCTGGCCAGAGCCGTCGAGGGCGGCCACCATCGAGCAGGATGCAGGGCGTGGGACCCGACCGCCGGCACGCGTCGTGACACCTTCCGTCCTGGTCGTCCTCGGGGCCTTCCTCGCCTCCGCGGTGGAGATGGTCGAGGCCCTGACGATCGTGCTCGCGGTGGGCGTGACGCGCGGCTGGCGGTCCGTGGCCATCGGCGTCGCCGCCGCCTTCGTGACGCTCGCCGCCCTCATCGCCGCCCTCGGCCCGGCCCTCACCGCGATCCCGCTCTCGGTGCTCCGGGTCGTGGTCGGGGCGGTGCTGTTGACGTTCGGGTTGCAGTGGCTGCGCAAGGCCATCCTCCGGGCGGCGGGGATCCGCCCCCTGCACGACGAGGACGCCATCTACGCGCGAGAGGTCGAGGAATCGCGCCACGCCGCTCACACCGTGCGGGCGCGCCTCGACTGGTACTCGTTCACGCTGGCGTTCAAGGGGGTGCTCCTCGAGGGGCTCGAGGTGGTGTTCATCGTCGTGAGCTTCGGGAGCACGGGCGGGCACCTGGGCCTGGCGGCCGCCGGCGCCGGCGGCGCGCTGGTGATCGTCGCCGGCGTAGGGGCGCTCGTGCATCGGCCGCTCTCCCGGGTACCGGAGAACTCGCTGAAGTTCACGGTCGGGGTCATGCTGAGCGCCTTCGGGGTGTTCTGGGGCGGGGAGGGGGTCGGGGTGTCGTGGCCCGGCGAAGACCTCGCGCTGCTCGCCCTGGTCGGCTTCTTCGCCGTGCTCGCGCTGGCGCTGGTCGCGGACCTCAAGCGGCGGCCGGCGGTCGCGGGACGGCCGACGCGGGCGGTCCAGGCCTGATGGGCGTGCTCGCGCGCTTCGGCCGCTTCTGGTACGACTTCCTCATCGGCGACGACTGGCTCGCCGCGGGCGGCGTCGCGGTGGCGCTCGGCGTCACCGCGCTGCTGACGGAGCGCAACAACCCGTGGTGGTTGCTGCCGGTCGCGATCGGCGGCGTCTTGGCGTTCTCGGTCCGGCGCGCCGCCGCGGCGTCGAACCGGCGGTCGGACGACGCCTGAGGCTGGCGTCGACGGCTCGGCCCAACCGCGCGCGACGCGACCGAGCGCGAGCGGCACCGGCGACTAGCGTCGACGAATCGTGACCGCGCCGGAGCCGCGACCGGCGTCCCTCGACCGGGAGCCCGTGCAGGCCTCTCCGGCGCGACCGCGCCCGCCGCCCCTGTCCGTGGCGCTGCTCGTCGTGGCCGCGGCGCTGCTCATCGCGGTGACCGTCGGGGCTCGTCACTCGGTCGGGAGCACGATCCTCGTGGTGGGGGCGGCGGCCGCCGTCGGCGCCTTCGCCCTCCTGGAGGCGCGCCGTCCCCGGATCGGCCCGCGGCCGGTCGTGGCCACGATCGGCGTGGTCCTCGTCGTCGCCGTCTGCGTGGGGCCGCGCTCCTCGAACGACCTGTGGTCCTACACGATGTACGGCCGGATGGTGAGCGTGTACGGGTCCAGCCCGTACCGGCACGTGCCCGCCGAGTACCGCGCCGATCCCTTCGACCACCTCGTGAGTCCGATCTGGCAGCACCGCGGCTCGGTCTACGGACCGGCGTTCGTCGGCTACGCCGCCGCGCTCACGTTCGCCGCCGGCGACTCGCGCCTCGTCGACCGGCTGCTGTTCCAGCTGGGGGCTGCACTCGCCGTCGCCGGCGCGCTGCTGCTCGTCTGGCGCCGCACCCGCAGCCCGGCGGCGCTGGCCTGGCTGGGGCTGCACCCGGTCTTCGGCGCCGTCATCGTGAACAGCGGCCAGATCGACGCCTTCATCGGGCTCGCCATCCTCGCCGCCGCCCTCCTCGTCGCCGAACGGCGAGGCGCCCTCGCCGGCCTGGCGATCGCGGTGGCGTCCCTCGTGAAGGTCACCAGCCTGGTGGTCCTGCCGGCGGTCGTGTTCTGGGCCTGGCGGCACGGGGAGCGGCGGGTGGCGCGACGAGCCGCCGCCGTCACCGGCGCCGTCGTCGCCGTGGTGTACCTCCCGTTCGTGGCCGGTCAGACCCACGTGCTGAAGGGGGCCGACCACTCCGTCACGCCGGGCTCGCCCTGGAACCTGCCCGCGGAGCTGCTCGTGGGCAAGGACGCCGGGCGCGACCTGCCGGGGCTCGTCCCCTCGAACGCGACGCTGTCCACCCTCTTCTACCTGTCGCTCGCCCTGGTGGGGGTCCTCGCCCTCGCCTTGGCGTGGCGCTGGGCCCGCGCCGACCGGCCGGAGCCCGCCACCGGGGCCGCGGCCGCGGCGTACGGGATCGGCGCCGAGTACACGCTGCCGTGGTACGCGGCGTGGGCGCTGCCGGTCATGACGGCCCGCCGGCCGTCGCCGCTCGGGTGGCTGGTGTGGGTGCAGGCGGCCGTGCTGCTGGCGGCGTGGAAGCTGCCGACCCACCACACCGGCGGCGTCGCCGACACCGTCTTGCGCGGCACCGTCGCGTACGCGCTGCCGATCGTGCTCCTCGGCGCCTTCGTGGCCGTGCGTGACCGCGGCGCGGCGTCGGAGGCCTCGCCCGTGCGGACCGCCGCCGGCGCCCGGTAGTCGCCGGCGCGGCCCCCCGAGGGACGGCTCGCGGAGCACCCGGCCCGGGGGGTCTGTGCGGGCAGCTGCCGGCCGGGGCACACGAGCCGCCCCGACCCGACGCGTGCTCTGGAACCGCGCGCCGAGCCTCGGGAGGCCGCTGCCCGCGTACCGTAGGCATCGGCACATCAGCCCGACGTAAAGAGCCGGCGAGGGCTCGATCATCCGGTCCCCGGCCCCGTCGACCGCGCCACTCGCAGCGGCCGGACGCCGTCCGAGCGCGGTCGCGCCGTCGGCCTCGGGGCGCCGTCGGGCCCGGAGGGCCCGCCCAGGGGGTGCCGCGCGATCCTGGCGGCGACGGGACACGAGGAGGAGGACACAACGTGGAGCCACGACGCATCGGCGACCTCGAGGTCTCGCCGGCCGGGCTGGGGTGCAACAACTTCGGCGGCCGCATCGACGAGGCCGCGTCCCGGGCCGTCGTCGCCGCCGCACTCGATGCCGGCGTCAACTTCTTCGACACCGCCGACCTCTACGGCGGCGGCCGGTCCGAGGAGTTCCTCGGCCGCGCCCTCGGCTCGGCCCGCGCCGACGTCGTCGTGGCCACGAAGTTCGGCATGCGCCGGCCTCCCGAGGGGCTGACCGGCGGCGACCCGGAGTGGGTCGCCCGCGCCGCCGAGGAGAGCCTCGGCCGGCTCGGCGTGGACCACATCGACCTGTACTGGCTCCACCAGCCGGACCCGAGCACGCCGATCGGCGACACCCTCGAGGCGCTCGACCGGCTCGTGGCCGCCGGCACCGTGCGCGAGATCGGGTGTTCAAACTTCTCGGCCGACCAGCTCGACGAGGCCGCGACCGCGGCGGCCGCGCTCGGCGTGCGGCCCTTCGTGAGCGTCCAGAACGAGTACAGCCTCGTGCACCGCGAGCCGGAGGCGGCGGTGCTGCCGGCGTGCCGACGGCTCGGCCTCAGCTTCGTGCCGTACTTCCCGCTCGCCAGCGGGCTCCTCACGGGGAAGTACGCCCGCGGCGAGGCGCCGCCCGCCGGCACCCGGCTGGCGCAGTGGCCGGCGGACCGGGTACAGCGGATCCTGAGCGACGATCGGCTCGCCGCCGTCGAGCGCCTCGAGGGCTTCGCGGCCGACCACGGGCACACCCTCCACGAGCTCGCGCTCTCGTGGCTGGCCGGCAACCCGCTGGTGCCGAGCGTCATCGCCGGCGCCACCACGCCGGAGCAGGCCCGGGCCAACGCGGCGGCCGCGACGGCGTGGGCCCTCACCCCCGGCGAGCAGGCCGAGCTCGACGCCGTCCTCGGCCCCTGACGCCGGCGGCGTCTCCGGGCGCGACGGTCCACCGCGCCGGCGGAGATCGTCGGTAGGTTCGACGGCTGTGACGGCCATCCGGGTCGGGAAGCGGTTCTTCGTGGCGGCGAACTGGGCGACCGAGCTCCACGCCGCCGCGGGCGGGTCCCGCTCGCCGTCGGTGGCGCAGGTCCTCGGCGTGGCGTCGCTCGTGCTCGGCGACGGCGGCACCCACCGCGAGGCGATCGCCGGGATGATCGTGGACGGCGCTCGCGGCGCCGACGTCGACCGGCGCGTCCTGCGGGCCCGCATCGGCAAGAAGGGGGCGCGGCTCGTGGCCGCCTGCGCCGACGTCCTCCTCGACGCGACGCGGCTCGACGAGGAGCGGGACCCGTCGGTGCTCCGCGTCTGCGCGGCGGTGACGATCCGCGACGTGCAGGAGCTGGTCCGCGACATCCGCCGGCACGGGAGCGTCGCCTTCGCCCGCCACGCCGACCCGCCGCCGAAGGTGCTCGAGCGCTACCGCCACCTGGTGGCGGTGTTCCGGCGGGGCCTGAGCCGGGACAGCCGGCTGACGCCCGAGCTGCGGGCCTCGGTCGCCGAGCTCGAGCGCAACGCCGAGCTCGAGACCGCGATCGCGGCCTGGCGGGTCGCGCACGTCGACGCCGCGTGAGCCGGCGTCAGGGCCCGAGCGCGGGCGGTCCCTCCCGGTAGCGGGCCAGCCGGGCCCCGAGGTCGGCGGCCTCGATGGCCTCGGCCGCCCGTCCCACCCAGTCACCGGCACGCTCCCCCGCGAGGGGCCGGGTCAGCCACAGGCCCGCGATGCGCACGAGGGCCGGCGCCTGGGCGTCCTCGAGCGTCCGGCCGCCCCCGGGCCAGGCGTAGGCGTTGACGGTGACGCGCTGGACGAAGCGGGGCTCGACGGGGTGGCCGTCCGCTCGGAGCCGGTTCACCACCAGCGACCCGAGGGCGTGGAGCTCCCGGGTCCCGACCGCCAACGACGATGCCAGCGGCGGGACCGCGGCGAGCAGGGCCTTCACCGAGAACGACACCCGCGAGCCGAGGCTCACCACCCGGGTTGACCACCGGCCCGCCACCCGGGCCACCGCCGGCACCACGAGGGTGGTGAGCCCGGCGGGCACGGGCGCCCGGGCCGCGGCGCGCACGTCGGCGGCGGTCTGCACCGGCAGCGGGTCCTCGACCGCCCGCCGCACCGCGGCGTCGAGGACCGCCTCCACGACGCCGTGCAGGCTGTCGGCCCGCACCGCGGGGGCGCGGCGCGCCGGCCCGGCGGCGGCCGGGGCCGGATCGTCCTGCGGCTCGTCGGCGGTGGCGATGACCCCAAGGTACGGCCCGTCGTGGCCGGTTTCTCACCCAGCGTTCACGCCGCCTTCATCCGCAACCCCGAGGATCCGGGGAAGGACCAAGGGATGGACGACAGCACCACCGCCGAGCCGACCCCGCGGGCGTCCCTCGTGCCCGCGCTCCTCGGCGCGCAGGCCGCCCTCCTCGCCGCGTTCGGCGTCGCCTGCCTCGCCGCCGGCGCCCTCGGTCTCGGGCTCGCGTGCGTCCTCGCCGCCGTGGTGGCCGCCGGGCTCGCCAGCTCGATCCACGAGGGGATGCCGGCGGTGACGAGCACCGTCCTCGGCTTCGAGGGCGCGGTGGTCGCGACCGCGCTCGTCACGGTGTCGGCCGGCGCCGCGCTCGGCGCCGCCGCCGCCACCGGCGCCGCGCTGGGCTGGGCCCGCCGCCGCGAGGCCTCCGCTCAGATGCGTCGGCCCGTGCCCTCCCAGTAGCGGTCGCGCAGGAGCCGCTTGTAGAGCTTGCCGGTCGGGTGTCGGGGCAGCGCGGCCTCGAAGTCGATCGAGCGGGGGACCTTGTACCCGGCGAGGTGCGCTCGGCACGACGCCAGCAGCTCGGCCGCCAGCTCGTCGGAGGGCTCCACCCCGTCCTCGAGCTCGACGGCCGCCTTCACCTCCTCTCCGTACTCGTCGTGCGGGATCCCGAACACAGCCGCGTCCCGCACCGCCGGATGCGCCTGCAGCACCCCTTCCACCTCGGCCGGGTAGATGTTCACGCCCCCGGCGATGATGAGGTCGACGCGCCGGTCCGAGAGGTGGAGATAGCCCTCCTCGTCGAGGTAGCCGACGTCCCCGAGCGTGAACACGCCGGGCTCGTGGTGCGCGGCAGCGGTCTTGGCCGGGTCGCGGTGGTACTCGAAGTCCATCCCGAGCCGGTTGCGGACGTAGAGCGTGCCGACCTCGCCGACCGTGCACTCGGTCCCGTCGTCGTGGAGCACCATCACGTCCACGAGCGGCCACGGCTTCCCGACGCTGGTCGGGTGGGCGAGCCACTCCTCGGCGGTGATGGTGGCGAGCATCGCCCCCTCGGTGCCGCCGTAGTACTCGACCAGCTTCGGGCCCCACCAGTCGATCATCTGGCGCTTCACGTCGGGCGGGCACGGCGCCGCGCCGTGGTACACGACCTGGAGGCTCGCGCCCGAGAACCGGGCCCGGACGTCGTCGGGGAGGCGCAGCAGCCGCCGCAGCTGCGTCGGCACGAAGTGCACGTTCGTCACCCGGTGGCGGTCGATGAGCCCCAGCGTCTCGGCGGCGTCGAAGCGGCGGCGCATCACGACCGTGCCCCCGGCGAGCAGCGGGAACAGGGCGAACGCCCACTGCGCCGAGTGGTACGCGGGGCCGCAGAGCAGCGTCACGCCGTCCGTGGGCAGCCCGAGGTTCTCGACCGCGCCGGCGGTGATGAGCTGCCAGGTCGACGCCGGCAGGCCGGCGCTGGTGAACGCGTTGCGGACGCCCTTCGGCCGTCCGGTCGTGCCCGACGTGTAGAACATCGGCCCCGCCAGGACCTGGTCCGCCGGCTCGTCCCCGGGCTGCGCCGCCAGCAGCTCGGCGTACTCGTCCCCGCCGAGCCTGACCATCGCCACGGCGCCCCCGGCGCGCTCGACCGCGTCGGCGCCCACCGGAGCGAGGTCCTCGTCGACGAGCAGCGCCCGGGCCCCCGAGTCCTCGAGCACGTAGGCGATCTCCTCGGCCAGCCAGTGCCAGTTCAGCGGCACGACCACCAGACCGGCGTGCATCGCCGCGCCGAGCACCTCGAAGAGCTCGACGCGGTTGTGGCTCAGCACGGCCACGGTGTCCCCGGCCCCGAGGCCGAGACCGCGCAGCGCGTGGATGAGCCGGTTGACGTGGTCGTCGAACCCAGCCCAGGTGCGGCTGGTCCGCTCGTCGATCAGCGCGGCCGTGTCGGCCTTGCGGGCCGCGATCGACGAGAAGCTCTCGGCCATGACATGTCAGCCTCGCGCGGGACCGTCATCACCCGCATCTACACTGCCGCCCCGTGCCGGGCTGGAGCTTCGCCGCGGTGTGGCAGTCGATCGCGGTGGAGGTTCCCGAGCGTGACGCGGTCGTGTGCGGCCCGCGCCGCCGGTCGTGGGGGGCCTTCGACGATCGGGCGTCGAGGCTGGCCACGCACTGGCACCGGGCCGGGCTGCGGCCGGGCGACGCGGTCGCCATCGACCTGCTGAACCGGCCCGAGTACCTCGAGACGTTCTTCGCGGCGCTGAAGCTCGGCTGCATGCCGGTCAACGTGAACTACCGCTACCTCGCCGACGAGGTGCACTACGTCCTCGCCGACTCGCAGGCCCGGGCGTGCGTGCACGAACCCACCCTGGCCGCGGTCGTGCACGACGCCGCCGGGCGTCAGCCGGACGGTGAGCGGCCGCTGCTCCTCGAGGTCGGCGATCCGTACGAGGCCGCGCTCGACGCCGCCTCGCCGCGGGGCGAGTGGGAGGCGCGCCCGCCGGACGGTGACGACGTGATCCTGCTCTACACCGGTGGCACCACCGGCCGGCCGAAGGGGGTGCGGTGGCGCAACGACGACCTCTACGTCGCGCTGTGGGAGATCGGGCGACCGGGCACGGAGCCCCCGGACCCGGCCGCGGCGGCGCGGGCGGGCAAGCGCGCCGGGACCGCGCTGCCGGCCTGCCCGCTCATGCACGGGACCGGGCTCTTCATCGCCATGTCGACGCTGGCCGGTGGGGGGACGGTGGTGCTCGTCGACGAGCCCGGCCTCGACGCGGCGCGGGTCTGGCGCGAGGTGGAGCGCGTCGGCGTCGCCGTCCTCACCTTCGTCGGGGACGTGTTCGCCCGGCCGCTGCTCGCCGCGCTCGACGCCGAGCCGGGCCGGTACGACCTCACGAGCCTCCGGGCGATCACCTCCTCGGGCGTCACGTGGAGCCCGGACACGAAGGCCGGGCTGCTCCGCCACCTGCCCTCCGTCACCCTCATCGACTCGCTCGGCGCCACGGAGGGCCTGATGAGCCGGACCGCCGCCACCGCCGGGTCCGAGCTGGGGCCGCCCCGGTTCGCGGTCGACGACCGGGTCTGCGTGCTCGACGAGGCGACCGGCCGACCGGTGGCACCCGGCCGCGCGGCGATCGGGCTCCTCGCCGTGCGCGGGCGGCTGCCGCTCGGCTACCACCGCGACGCCGAGAAGACGGCCGAGACGTTCCGGGTCGTCGACGGCGTCCGCTACTCGATCCCGGGTGATCACGCGACCGTCGACGCTGACGGGACGGTCCGCCTGCTCGGCCGGGGCTCGGCGTGCATCAACACCGGCGGCGAGAAGGTCTACCCGGAGGAGGTCGAGCTGGTGCTCCGCGCGCACCCGGGGGTGCTCGACGGCGTCGTCGTCGGTGTCCCCGACGAGCGCTACGGCGAGATGGTCGTCGCCCTCGTCGTGGCCCGCGACGGCGACCACCTCGACGAGCCGGAGCTCTCGGCGTGGTGCCGAGCGCGCATCGCTGGGTACAAGCGGCCGAAGCGGTTCTTCGTCGTCGATTCGCTCGAGCGGTCCGCCGCCGGGAAGGCGAACTACCCGCGGCTGCGCCAGCAGGCGACCGAGCTCGCCGGCGGGTCGCGCCGCTAGCGCCCGGCCGGGACCGGGGCGACCCGGTTCCGTCCCCCGCGCTTGGCGTCGTAGAGCGCGGCGTCCGCTGCGGCGACGAGCGCCGGGCCGTCGGCGGCGTCGTCGGGGATCGTCGCCGCGCCGGCGCTCACGGTCACCGGCGTCGGCACCGCGGCCAGGCCCGCGACCCGGCGCAGCCGCTCGGCCACCGCGAGCGCGTCGGCGGCCGCGCAGCCCGGCAACAGGACGAGGAACTCGTCGCCCCCGTACCGTGACGGCAGGTCGAAGGCCTTCGTGCTGGCACGCAGCGCGTCGCCGACGGCGCGGAGCACGGCGTCCCCGGCCGGGTGCCCCAGCTCGTCGTTGATCGCCTTGAAGTGGTCGACGTCGAGCGCCACGACGGTGAGCGGCGCCCCCGTGCGCTGGTAGCGCCCCACCTCGAGGGTGAGCGTCTCCTCGAAGAGGCGCCGGTTGGCGAGCCCGGTCAGCTCGTCGCGGGTGGCCAGGTGCTCGACCTCGTCGAGGAGTCGAGCGTTCCGCAGCGTCAGCGCCGCGTGCGACACGGACTGCAGCAGCGACGACACGGTCAGGCTGGGGATGCGCGCGTGCGCACCATGGGCCCACTCGGCCGCGACGAGACCGAGCGGCTCCTCGTCGCCGGTCAGCGCGGCCACGACGACGTTGCGGGCTCCCGGGAGCTGCTCGGCGAGGAGCCCGCCCTCGAGCACGCGCACGAGGCGCGGCGCCTCGTCGGCGAGGACGGCGCTCCCGACGCGCCCGAGCGGGCCCCCGTGGGTGCCGGCGTCGAGCGCGTCGCCGGCGGTGATCCATCCGCCGTCGCCGTGCACGACCACGAGGATCCGCGCGAAACCGAGGCGCTGGCGCAGGTGCGACACGAGCACGGCGACGACGTCGTTGGGGCGTCGAACCCGCTCGAGCGCGCCGCCGAGGTCGACCAGCGCCGCCAGCTCGGAGCCGGCGTGGCGGAGCGCCCGCTCGTTCACGGCCTGGAACGCGGCCGCGCCCACGGCGAACAGGAGGAAGGCCGCCGCGCTGAGCGCGGCGGTGCGGTCGCTGCCGGTGGTGCGGAGGTGCAGCACCCCCGCCGAGGACGCGGCGCGGCCGAGGAACAGCAGCAGCGCGCACCAGACCGCGAACTTCAGCCCCGTCCGCGGCGAGGCGAGCAGCGTGACCGCGACGACCTCGAGGAAGGCGAGGAAGAGCAGCGGGCTCGTCGTTCCGCCGGTGAGGAGGACGGCGGCGGCGAGGAAGGCGCCGTCCACGAGGACCATCGCCGAGAGGAGCGGCGAACCGAGCCGAGGGACCCGTCGGCGCGCGAGCTCGGCCGCGCCGACCACGGTCAAGTACGCGAGGGGCAGGGCCAGCGGCGCGCCCAACGTCCCGACGAGGGCCGGCAGCGCGGCGACGGCCACCCCAAGTCCCACCCGCACCAGCTGGAGCACCGCCAGCCGGTCGTGGACCGGCAGATGGGCGTCGCCCAGCGCGAGCGCGCTCATTCGAAGTCCCGGAACTCCAGGCGGTTGCCGGTGGGGGCGTGGGCGATCCGGGGGTCGCGCCGGTCGAGGCGGCCCTGCAGGGCAAGGAAGGCCACCACCGCGCCGGCGAGGACGAGGAGCAGGGAGTAGGACCGGGCGGTCTGGAGCGCGCCCGCGACGCCGCGCCGCGGTGGCGCCGGTGCCGGGAACAGGCCCGCGGGCGGGGCCGGCGGGCTCGGTGCGGCCGCGGCCGGCGCCGCCGGCGCCGCGCCGGTGGCCGCCGCCGGGACGTGGGTGGTGACGACGCGGCGCGCCGTCGAGGCCGAGGTGAACGGCGCGCCCGCCGCGGCGCTCACCGACGACACGGGGGCGCTCGCTGGCTGGGTGGCGGGCAGCGTCGCCGGCACGGGGGCCGCCGGGACGGTCACCGGGTTCGCGGGTGGCGTCGGCTCGACGTTCGACGCCGAGGCGCCGCCCTCGTCACCCTCGTCGTCGCCGTCCGTCTCTTGGTCGGGGTGGGCGCCGGGCTGCTGCTCGTTGCCGGGGGCCACGCGCTGGGCGCCGTTGCCGTGGTCGCTCCCGGTCGACGGTCCGGCCCCGTTCGCGGGGCCGCCGTTCCCCACCGCCGGGTGGTCGCCGGACGGCGCGTGATCGCCGCCCGAAGGGGTCGATCCCGGGTTCGCGCCCGACCCCTGGTCGCTGCCGCCGTTGCCGTGGTCGGTGCCGGCGCTCCCGTGGTCGCTGCCGCCGCTGCCGTGGTCGTGGCCGCCCCAGCCGAGGCGATGGTGCTGGGCGAGGCGGACGGAGTGGGCCGCGGTCCGCGTCGAGTTCACGGCCGACACCGGACTCGCGGCCACGAAGGCCACGCCGATCCCGAGCGCCAGCGCGGCCTCGGCCGCGAGCGCGGCGAGGAACCGGCGATCCACGCCGTCCTTGCCGTGATTCCGCCGGTCCCTGCGCTGCTTGCCCACGGAGCTCCTCACCGTCGTCCTACTTGACGATGTATGCCCCGCCTTCGAGGATGACATCGGCAGCGGGGCCTCCGACCTTGAGCGCCCGAGCCAGATTCCTCCTGCACCCGCTCCCCCACTGCAACGTGGTCCTGCTGCACCCGCTCCCCAGTGCGCCGCCGCCGTCCGGCCGCCCTGCCGGTCCGGCCACCGTAACCCGCCGGAACCGCCGAACCGGGGCGTCCGCGACGTTGCGTGGGAGGCTGACGGGGTGACCGCGGCCTCACCCCCGGAGGTGCCCGCCATCGACCCGGCCGAAGCCCGCCGCCGCCTCGACGCCGGGGCGGTGCTGCTCGACGTCCGGGAGCCCGACGAGTGGGACGCCGGTCACGCGCGCGAGGCGACGTGGATCCCGATGGGCCAGCTCGCGGCCCGGCAGGCCGAGCTGCCCACGGACCGCCCGATCGTCGTGGTCTGCCGCGGCGGCGGCCGCTCGGCCCGCGTGGCGGCCGCGCTGCTCGGCGCCGGCTACGACGCCACCAACCTGGCCGGTGGGCTGCAGGCGTGGGCGAGCGCGGGCCTGCCGCTGATCACCGACGATGGCGGCACCGGCACGGTGGCCTGAGGCGCCCGGGTCCGACCGTCAGACCCGCCGGTAGCCTGACCCGGTGGCGTCCGCCGGGTTCGATCGCGCCGAGGCGCTGCGCCGCCTGGCCGACGAGCCGTTCGACGTGCTGGTGGTGGGCGGGGGGATCACCGGCGCCGGCTGCGCCCTCGACGCGGCGTCGCGGGGGTTGCGCACCGCCCTCGTCGAGCGGCACGACTTCGCCGCCGGCACCTCCTCGAAGTCCTCGAAGCTCGTCCACGGCGGGATCCGCTACCTGCAGCAGCGGGAGTTCGCCCTCGTCTACGAGGGGCTCGCCGAGCGCCAGCTGGCGCTGCGCAACGCGCCCCACCTCGTGCGCGTCCTGCCCTTCCTCATCCCGATCTTCGCCCGGGACGGGCTCGTGGACCGCCGGGTCGCCCGCGCCTTCGGCGCCGCCCTGTGGATGTACGACCTCACCGGCGGCGTGCGGATCCGGAAGACCCACGAGCGGGTCGACCGGGACCGGGCCCGCGCCCTCATGCCGACCCTGCGGAGCGACCTCCTCGCGTCCGCCTACCTCTTCTACGACGCCCGGACGGACGACGCCCGGCTCACGCTGTGCCTGGCTCGCACCGCCGCCGCCCACGGCGCCGCCGTCGCCAACCGGGTCGCGGTCACCGGCCTCGCGAAGGGACCCGACGGCGCCGTCCGGGCCGCCACCGTCCGCGCCGACGGGGCCGAGTTCGACGTCAACGCCCGCGTCGTCGTCAACGCCACCGGCGTGTGGGCCGACGACGTGCGGGCTCTCGACGAGGGGTCGCACCCGGCGTCGATCCGGCCCGCGAAGGGCGTGCACCTGACGGTGCCGTGGTCGAAGGTCCGGAACGAGATCGCGGCGATCCTCCCGGTGCCGAAGGACCGGCGGTCCGTGTTCGTCGTGCCGTGGGGGGACTTCACCTACGTCGGCACCACCGACACCGACTACGACGGGCCGATCGACGATCCCCAGTGCACGCCCGCCGACGTCGAGTACCTCCTCGGGGCGTTGAACCGCGCCGTCGACCAGCCGGTCGCCGCCGCCGACGTCACCGGGACGTGGGCGGGGCTCCGCCCCCTGCTCCGGACGGCCAGCGACGCCCGGACCGCCGACCTGTCGCGTCGCCACGGCGTGCGCGTGTCGACGAGCGGGGTCATCACCGTCACCGGCGGCAAGCTCACGACCTATCGGCGCATGGCCGCGGACACGATCGATCAGGCCGCCCGGCTGCTGAGCTCCCGGGTCAAGAGCCGCACCCGCCGGCTGGGGCTGCTCGGGTCGCACGGGTTCAGCCCACCGCCGGCGGCAGCCGAGCCCAGCCTGCACGAGCACCTCGCCGGCCGCTACGGCACCGAGGCCGAGGCGGTGCTCCAGCTCCTGCGTCAGGACCCGGGCCTGCGCGAGCCGCTCGTTCCCGGGCTGCCGTACGTGCGCGCCGAAGCCGTGTACGCGGCGCGCCACGAGATGGCCCGCACGCTCGACGACGTGCTGAGCCGTCGGACCCGCGCCCGGCTGCTGGCCCGCGACGCGTCACGAGCCGCGGCGCCGGACGTCGCCCGCCTCGTCGCGCCCGAGCTCGGCTGGGACGAGGCCCAGGTCACGAGCGAGGTCGAGGCCTACCGCGCCCTCTGCGAGCACGAGCGGGCCGCCGCGCAGCTGCCCGAGACGGCCCTCGACGCGTCGCTCGGCGCGTAGCACCCCGCGACCCTCAGCGCCCGGCCCGGTAGGGTCCGGCCCGTGCCCGAGGTCCGGCGCGGGACGCCGACCCCGCCGATCGCCTTCGGCGGCGGCGCGGGCGTCACGGCGCGCCTGGCCGCCCCGGCGGTCGAGGTCCCCGAGCCGGTCCTGACCCGGCTGCGCGGGGCGTGCGCCGCCGTCGACACGGACGCTGCGGCGCGCGGCGAGGCCAGCCGGGACTGGTGGCCGCTCGCCATGGTCTGGGCCCTCGACGGGCAGGTGCCCGCCCTGGCGGCCGCGGTCGCGCGCCCCTCGACCCGCGACGAGGTCCAGGCCGTGCTCGCCATCTGCGACGAGGCGCGCGTGCCGGTCACGCCGGCCGCCGGCCGCAGCGGCGTCTGCGGCGCCAGCGTGCCGGTGCACGGGGGGCTGGTCCTCGACCTGTGCGGCCTGACCGGCATCGTCAGCGTCGACCGCGTCTCGCTCGTGCTCGACGTGCGCGCCGGGACCTTCGGGGACGTCCTCGAGGACGACCTCCGGACCGGGCACGGCGTGACGCTCGGGCACTGGCCCCAGTCGGTGGCGCTCTCGACCGTCGGCGGCTGGCTCGCCTGCCGGAGCGCCGGGCAGTACTCGACGCGCTACGGGAAGATCGAGGACCTCGTCGAGGGCCTCGACGTGGTGCTCGCCGACGGCACCCTCGTCCACACCGGCGGCGCGCCGCGCGCGGCGGTCGGTCCCGACCTCACCCAGCTCTTCGTCGGCAGCGAGGGGACACTGGGCGTCATCACCGGCGCCCGCCTGCGCGTCCATCCGACCCCGCCGGCCGAGCGGCGCGCCGCGTACGCGTTCTCCTCGTTCGGCGCCGGGCTCGACGCCTGCCGCCGAATCCTCCAGCGGGGCGCGACGCCCGCAGTCGTCCGCCTCTACGACGACGTCGAGGCGGCCCGGAACTTCGGAACTGCCCCGGGTGTGCACCCGCTCCTCGTGCTCGACGAAGCCGACCCCGCCGTCCTCGACGCGGTCACGACGATCGTCCGCGACGAGTGTCGAGACGCCACCGAGCTCGACGCCGGCCCCGTCGCCCACTGGCTCGAGCACCGCAACGACGTCAGTGCCCTCGAGGCGCTGATCGGGCGGGGCTACGTCGTCGACACGATGGAGGTCGCCGGCCGGTGGCGAGAGCTGCCGGGCATCTACGAGGCGGCGACCGCCGCGCTCCGCGCCGTCGACGGGACCCTCGTGGCGTCGGCGCACCAGTCGCACTCCTACCCGGACGGGGCCTGCCTCTACTTCACGTTCGCGGGTCAGCCCGAGGCCGGCGCCCGCGAGACCTACTACCGCACGGCCTGGGACGCGGCGACCCGGGCCGTGCTCGCCGCCGGCGGCGCGCTCAGCCACCACCACGGCGTGGGCCTGAACCGGGCCCGCTTCATGCCCGAGACCCTCGGCGCCGGCCTCGCCGTCCTCGACGCCGTGAAGCGGGCGCTCGACCCGCACGGCATCCTGAACCCGGGCAAGCTCGGCCTGGCGTCGCCGTTCGGCCCGTCGCCGGCGTGGCCGTGACGCCCGACCCGTGACCGGGCCGTCTCGCCTGCTCGTCGTCGACGCCGGCACGTCGTCGGTCCGCGTCGCGGTGGTCGACGCCGCCGCTCGCATCGTCACCGAGCGCCGCCAGCCGTTGGCGCCGACGACGCCGGCTCCGGGCCTCGTGGAGTTCGACGCCGTCGCGCTGGCCGCGGCCGTGCTCGAGCTCGCCGAGGCCGCGCTCGCGGTCGACGGACCGGTAGCGGCGGTCGGCATCGCCAACCAGCGCAGCTCCACGGTGGTGTGGGACCGGGCCACCGGCGAGCCCGTCGGCCCCGCCCTCGGCTGGCAGGACGTGCGCACGGTCGGACGCTGCCTCGAGCTGCAGGCTCACGGCCTGCGTCTCGGGCCCAACGAATCGGCGACCAAGGTCGAGCTGCTGCTGGACCTGGCCGACCCGGAACGAGCCCGTGACCTCTGCTTCGGCACCGTCGACAGCTGGCTGGCCTGGACGCTCTCACGGGGCGCGCTCCACGTCACCGACGCCACGAACGCCGCCCTCACCGGCCTTCGCCGTCGGGACGGCGGCGCGTGGGCCGACCACGTCCTCGAGCGGCTCCGGATCCCGGGCCGCATGCTCCCGACCGTCGTCGACTCGTCGGCCGTGGTCGGCGACGCGGCCGCGCTCACGGGCAGCCCGCCGATCGCGGGCATCCTCGGCGACCAGCAGGCCTCGCTGCTCGGCCAGGCCTGCGTGCGGCCGGGCGACGCCAAGATCACGTTCGGCACCGGCGGGATGCTCGACGTCGTCCTGGGCGACGAGCGTCCCGACTTCGATCGCGGTCGAGGGGGCACGTTCCCGATCGTGACCCGTCGTCGGGCCGGGCGCGACACCTGGGGCCTCGAGGCGATCATGTTCGCCGCCGGCACCAGCGTCGAGTGGCTGCGCGACGGCCTCGGGCTCATCGCCGACGCCGACGCGTCGCACGCGCTGGCCGCGCGCGCGGAGGACACCGGCGACGTGTGGTTCGTCCCGGCCCTCCTCGGGCTCGGCACGCCGGACTGGGACTACGGAGCTCGCGGCACCCTCCTCGGCCTCACCCGCGGCACGACCGCGGCGCAGGTGGTGCGCGCGGTCCTGGAGGGTGTCGCCCACCGCGGCGCGGACCTCGTGGAGGCGGCGGAGCTCGATTCGGGGCGGCGGATCGAGGCGCTCCGCATCGACGGGGGCATGAGCGCCAACCCCACCTTCGTCCAGGCCCTCGCCGACGCCGCCCAGCGGCGCGTCGAGGTCGCTCCAGTCCGCGAGGCGACCGCGCTGGGCGCCGCCTTCGCGGCCGGCCTCGCCGTCGGCGTGTGGCCGGACGACGCCGCCGTCGCGGCGACGTGGGCCCCGGTGGAACGGGTCGAGCCGGCGCGGGTCGCCGACCGGGCCCGCTGGCGGGCCGCGGTCGACCGGGCCCGGGCCTGGATCCCCGAGCTGTCGGAAATCGACGTCTGACGGGCGTCACCACATCCGTGGTGGAGGGTCCGGCTTGACCGCGTCGCGCGCGGCGGCCCCGACCCCCCTTCGGGCGCCGTCGCCGCGCGCCGCCACCTGGACCGGGCCCGGCCGCGCCTGGGACGCTCCCAGCCGTGGCCACGACCCGCCCGCCCGCGATCCGCATCGACGACCTGGCCGAGCCCCGCTTCCCGCCCCCCATCGCAGCCGCGCTCGCCGCCGCGGGACCGGTCGCCGAGGGCCTGTCGCTCGAGCCCCAGGCGCTGTGCGACGAGGCGGCGACGACGACCGGCTGCGCCAACTTCGGCGACGACGCGTTCCGGGAGCGCCTCGAGGTCCTGCATCGCGCCACGCGGGACGAGGGCGGCCTCAGCGCCGCCGGCGTCGTGAGCATCCACGGGCAGCTCGTCGGGCACCTGAAGAACCGGCTCCTCGTCGAGGACCTCGTCGCCTCGCACCCCGAGATCCTCGACGTCGAGATCAGCCGGCCCATCCTGATCGTTGGGCAGCCCCGGACCGGCACCACCCACCTGCACAACCTCATGGCCGCCGACCCCGCCCTGCGGTCGCTCCCCTACTGGGAGAGCCTCGAGCCCGTGCTCGCCCCGCTGGAGCGCGCCGCGGTGGCCGCCGGCGGTCCCGACCCCCGGCGGGAGCGGACCGCCGCGGGGCTCGAGTTCCTGGACCAGGCGCTCCCTTACTTCAAGCGCATGCACGAGATGACCGTGGACCACGTGCATGAGGAGATCCAGCTGCTCGCCCTCGACTGCTCGACGATGCTGTTCGAGACCATGGCCGTCCTGCCGACCTGGCGCGACTACTACCTCGCGCACGACCAGACGCCGTCGTACCGGTACCTCAAGCGCGTGCTGCAGGTGTTGCAGTGGCAACGCGGCGGTGACCGCTGGGTGCTGAAGTCGCCCCAGCACCTGGAGCAGTTCCGCCCCCTGCTCACGGTCTTCCCCGACGCGACGTTCGTCGTCACCCATCGCGATCCCGTCTCGGTCATCGCGTCGAACGCCACCATGCTCGCCTACACCGCTCGCCTCAACACCGCCCACCCCGACCCGCCGCGCATCGGTCGGTACTGGTCCGACCGCATCGAGCAGATGCTCGAGACCGGCATGCGCGAGCGGCGGCTGCTGCCCGCCGACCGATCGATCGACGTCCGCTTCGACGAGTTCATGGCCGACGACCTCGGCATGGTCGAGCGCATCTACGCCGTCGCCGACCAGCCGTTCGGGCCCGAGGCCCGCGCCGAGATGGATCGCTTCCTGCGCGACCACCCGCGCGGACGCCACGGCGGGGTCCGCTACGACCTCGCCGGCGACTTCGGGATCGACCCCGCCGAGCGGCGAGCCGCGATGCGCGACTACGTCGACCGCTTCGGCGTCGCGATCGAGCACTGACGGCGACCGCCGACGGCGCGTCCTCGTGGGTGACGCGCGTCACCTGCACGGCGGCGGCCACGAGGCCCATGATGGAGGGGATGGCCGGCCCCACCAGCGTGCCCGTCGACGCCGCCACCCCGCTGCGCGTGACCAGCCGGTCCGGATCGGTCGTGATCACCGGCGAGGACCGCACCGACGTGCTCGTCGAACGCGGGGCGGACCGGGTGGAGACGGGCGCCGACGGGGTGCACGTGAAGGGCCGGTCGGGCAGCCTCGTCGCGCGCTGCCCCGCGGGAACCGACGTGTTCGTCGGTGCCGCGTCGGGCTCCGTCTCGATCCGCGGCACCCTCGGCGACACGCGCGTCACGACCGGAAGCGGCAGCATCACGATCGACCGCGCCCGCCGCGTCGACGCTCGAACCGGTTCGGGCAGCATCGTCGTCGACGAGTGCGAGGGCGAGTGCCGCTGCCAGTCCGGCAGCGGCCGGCTGCGGGTCGGCCGGGCCGGCTCGGTGGAGCTGGTCGCGGCGTCGGGCAGCGTCGAGGTGGGCGCCGTCGGCCCGGCGCGCGTTCGGGCCGGCAGCGGGAGCGTGACGATCGGACTCGTCGAGCCCGCGACCGTGGACGTCGAGGCGCACTCGGGAACCGTCGCCGTGAGCGTCCCCCACGGGCTGCGGCCGGCCACCGCGCTGCGGGCCGCCAGCGGCTCGGTCCGCTGCGACTGCCAGCCTGGTCACGACGGCGCCATCCGGGTGACAACGGGCAGCGGCCAGATCTCGGTCACGGAACGTTGAGCGGGACCGAGTCCGGCGCCATCACGTTCACCGACATCGTCGGGTTCACGGAGTTCACGGCCGAGCGCGGCGACGCCGAGGCCATCGCCCTCCTCGACCTCCAGGAACGCCTCGTGCGGGCCGCGCTGCCGTCCGACGGCCGGCTGGTGAAGGAGCTCGGCGACGGTCTCCTGCTGTGGCTCCCGGCGGCCCGACCGGCCCTCGCCATGTGCCTCGAGCTGCTCGACCGCTTCGCCGAGGTCGGGCACGAGCCGGCCGCGCTGTGGGTGCGCATGGGCATGCACTGGGGCTGCCCAACCCGGCGAGGCGACGACCTCGTCGGCCACGACGTGAACCTGGCGGCGCGGATCGTCGACGTCGCCGGTCCCGGCGAGCTCCTGGTCTCGGCCACGGTGCTCGCGGCGCTGGACGACGCGACACCGGACGTCCTCCTCGACGAGCTCGGTCCGGTGGTGATGCGGGGCATCCCCGAGCCGGTCCGCCTCTACCGGGCCTCGCGAGCCCTCGTCCGCCGCCCCTGAGCGACGGCCGGCGCCGCGCCGGCCGGCCGCGGCGGCACCCCCGCGAGCCGCCGACCCGCCGGCACCCGCCTGCGCTCGCCTCCACCCGACCACCCGGCGGACGCCAGCCCGATCCGAGTGGCCGGGCCGCCGGCCGGCGCCAAACCCCAGGCCGTGCGCAGGACGCCGCCCGTAGGGTGGCGCGGTGCCGTACACCGTGGGCGAGTTCGCGCTCGGCCTCGAAGGGCTCGGGTTGCTCCGCGCCGGTCCGGCGGCGTCTGACGACGCGCTGATGGCGCGGGTGGGCGAGCTGGAGGCGATCGTCCGGTCCCTCGACGACCCCTGGTTCTCGTCGGCCGCGCTCGGAGCCGAGCTCGGGGTGGTGCCGGGCTACGCGAGGTGGGCGTCGGTCTACGACGAGCCCAACCCGCTCGTCATCGTCGAGGAGCCGGCCGCCCGCCACGCACTGACGGGCTGGCCCCGACCGTCGCGCGTGCTCGACGTCGGCTGTGGCACCGGCCGGCACAGCGCGCACCTGGTCGAGCTCGGCCACACCGTCACCGGAATCGACGTCTCGCCCGAGATGCTGCAGGTGGCGCGCCGGAAGGCACCCGGCGCTCGCTTCGTCGAGGGCCCCATGGCCCCGCTGCCCTTCGACGACGGTGAGTTCGACGGCGCCGTGTGTGCACTCGCACTCTCGCACGTGGCCGACATCGAAGAACCGATCGCCGAGCTCGCCCGAGTCGTGCGCCCAGGTGGGCAGCTGGTGATCTCCGACTTCCATCCGTTCATGGTGCTGCTCGGCGGCCAGGGCGCGTTCCGAGCCGCCGACGGCACCCCGAACTTCGTCGCCAGCCACGCCCACCTGCCGAGCCGGGTGCTCGCCGCGGTCGCGCGGGCGGGGCTGACCGTCGTCGGCTGCGCCGAGCCGACCTGGACGCTCGAGGCGGCGCGACTGTCCTTCCCCGGCATGTCGGACGCGCTCTACGAGGAGGCGATCGCGGGCCTGCCGCTCGCGATCGTGTGGAGCCTGGGTCGGCCGGACGCGGCCGAGCCCGCCCCGTGACGAGCTGCCGGCCAGGACCACCGGCCCCACCCCGTCACGTCGCGGGACCCTCGCCGGCGGCTCCTCGGGCCGGTGGGGGCGCCGCGCGCCCCCACCACGAGGCGGGGCTCGGGCTCGACGCAGCCAGGCACGAAGTCGCCAGCCGCGCGCGGCAGAAGCGCCGGCCGCCGGCGAGGAACGCCCGCTCCGGAGTCGTCAGACCTAACGGAAGCCTGTCATCCCACACCGAGTATGGCGCTGCCTGCCCGCCGCGGCCAGGGGCGGACGTCGGCGCGTCGACGGATCCGGTGGGCAGCTCGACGCCACGCCGGCGTCGCGCGACGGCCGGTCGGGCACGGCTGCCGGTGTGACGATCCGCCGGCGGAGCCTCCACGACCGGGAGATCCTGCGCCTGGCCCTACCGGCCTTCGGGGCCCTCGCCGCCGAGCCGCTCTACGTCCTGGCCGACACCGCGATCGTGGGTCGACTCGGCACCCGACCCCTGGCCGGGCTCGCCGTCGCCGGGACGGTGCTGACGGCCGCGTTCGCGGTGTTCAACTTTCTCGCCTACTCGACCACCGCGGGCGTCGCCCGGTTCGTCGGGGCCGGAGATCGGCGGCGGGCGGCCGAGCTCGGCGTCGACGGGCTCTGGCTCGCGCTCGGCCTCGGGACCGCGCTGGCGCTCGTCGGGCTGGTCGGCGGCTCGGCGATCGTCGCCGCCATGGGCGCCTCGGCCCGCGTCCATCCCTTCGCGCTCACCTACCTGCGGATCTCCCTCCTCGGCGTCCCGATGCTGCTGGTCACCCTGGCCGGGACCGGCTACCTGCGGGGCCTCCAGGACACCCGCACCACGCTGCTCGTCGCCGTCTCGGCCAACGTCCTGAACCTGGCGCTGGAGCTGCTGTTCGTGTTCGGGCTCGGGTGGGGCATCGCCGGCTCCGCGTGGGGCACCGTGATCGCCCAAATCGGCTCGGCGGCGGCTTTCGTGGTGATCGTGGCCCGCACGGCCCGGCCGTCCGGCGCCAGCCCGTGGCCCCGCCGCGGCGGCGTGCGCGCCGTCGCCGTCGTCGGTGGCCCGCTCATCGTTCGAACCGCGTCGCTGCTCGTCGTCTTCCTCGCCGCGACGGCCTTGGCGGCGCGAAAGGGCGACCTCGATGTCGCCGCGCATCAGATCGCCTACCAGGTGCTGTTGTTCCTCGCGCTGTCGCTCGACGCGTTGGCGATCGCAGGGCAGGCGATGGTCGGCCGCCTGCTCGGTGCCTCCGACGCCGCGCAAGCGCGCGCCGCCGCCCGCCGCATGCTGGAGTGGGGCGTCGCCGTCGGCGCCGCCTTCGGCGTCGTCATCGGCGCGACCGCGCCGTGGCTCCCGGCCGTGTTCACTGACTCGGCTGGTGTCCGCGGTCTCGCCGAGCAGCTCCTCGTGGTCGTGGCGCTCATCCAGCCGCTCAACGCGCTGGTGTTCGTGCTCGACGGGGTGCTCATCGGAGCCGGCGACCAGCGGTACCTCGCGGGCGCGATGCTCGCGGCGACATTCCTGGGCTTCGCGCCGGCGGCCGCGCTGGTGGTCGGGCTCCACGCCGGCGTCGTGGCGCTCTGGGCCGCCCTCACCGTCTGGTTCGCGGCGCGCGCCGTCGGCGTCGGGCTGCGCTACGCCAGCAGCCGCTGGCAGGTCACCGGCGCCGTTCGGACCTGAGTCGGCCGCGACCGGCGGCTGCGACGAGCCCGTCGCCGCCGAACCGTGCATTCGGTGCCGCTCGGCCCCATCGGCCAGAATGACACGCTCGGCGGGGCCCGGGCTTCGACGATCGGGACTGGGGACTGATGGCGCAACGGGGGGACGAGCTGCGCGCGGAGGGGTCCGTGCGCGCGTACAGCCTGGAGATCCTGGCCGTCAGCTTCGCCGCCCTGCTCCTGGAGATCAGCTACACCCGGGTCGTCTCGTTCAAGCTCTTCTACTACTACACCTACCTCGTCATCGGCCTCGCGCTGCTCGGCATCGGATCGGGCGGTGTCGTGGTGGCGACGTCCCGTCGCCTCCGACAGGCGTCGACCGACGCCGTGCTCGCCTGGAGCTTCCTCGTCGGTGCCGCGAGCGTCGCGATCGGCTACGCCATCGTCGCCTGGATCTCCGTCGACACGCTGAACATCTGGCTGTACGGGACGGGCGCGGAGCTCTCGGCGGTCGTCGGTCTGCTGGCGATCTGTCTGGCGATCTTCGCCTCGTTCGTCGCCGTGGGCGTGGTCGTGGCCACCCTCTTCGCCCGTCGCACCGACAAGATCGGGCGTCTCTACTTCGCGGACCTGCTCGGGGCCGGGCTCGCGTGCGCGGTCGTCGTGGCCCTCATCGCGTCGATCGGGCCACCGGGCACGATCATGCTGGCCGGGGCCGTGCTCGCCGCCGCCGGCGTGGGCGTCTGCCTTCGTGGCCGCCGACGCGGCCTGGCCGTCGGCGTGGTGCTCGCCGTCGTGCTGGCGGTGCTGGCGGCGCGCCCGTCGCTGCTCCCGGAGCAGCGCACCGACGCGACCAAGGCCCACCTGACGTCGGCGAACACGGCGTACTCGTCCTGGAGCCCGATCTTCCGGGTGGACGTGCAGAACAACATCGGCGTGCGGTTCCTGTACCACGACGGGCTCCTGGGGTCCGGGATCTACCCGTTCAACGGCGACCCTGCCTCGCTGACGCGCTTCGAGACCGATCCTCGGAAGTGGCCCTTCGCGGTCACGGGCCCGGCGCCGAGACGGGTCTTGATCATCGGCGCTGCGGGCGGCAACGAGGTCCTGACTTCGCTGTACTACCGGGCCCATCACGTCGACGCCATCGAGCTGAACCCGGTGACCTGGTCGCTCGTCACGCACACCTACGCCGCCTACGACGGCCACCTGGCTCAGAACCCGCGGGTCAACTTCGTGAAGGGCGACGGCCGCTCCTATCTGGCTCGGAGCAACGCCAAGTACCAGCTGGTCTGGTTCCCGGCTCCCGACAGCTACTCGGCGACGAACGCGGCCACGGCCTCGGCCTTCGTGCTCTCGGAGAGCTACCTGTACACGAGCAACGCCGTGGCCGACAGCCTGCGGCATCTCAGCCCCGGCGGGGTGCTGGCCGTGCAGTTCGGCGAGTTCGACAAGCCGAACCGCACGCTGCGCTACGTGGCGACGGCCCGTCACGCCCTGGCCGAGCTGGGGGTCCGCGACCCGACCCGCCACGTCGCCGTCGCCACCTCACCCGACGTCAACGGCTTCGCGTTCAGCACGATCCTCGTCAAGCGCGACGCGTTCACGGCGGCGGACGTCGCCCGCTTCACGAGCGCCCTGCCGGCCGTCGGCGGCTCCGCCCTGCGCTACGCCCCGGACCGCCGGGTCGACAGCAACCCGGTCAGCCGACTCATCACCACACCCGGAAGCCGGCTCGACGCCTTCTACAACTCCTATCCCTACGACGTCCGGCCGATCACCGACAACCGCCCCTTCTTCTGGCACTTCACACGGTTCACCGACGTGATCCGTGGGTTCGGAAAGCCGATCGACCGGCACGACTTCGAGCAGGCGGTCGGCGAGCGAGTGCTGATCCTGCTGCTCGGCGTGGCGGTGCTCCTCGCGGCCTTGTTCCTGCTCCTCCCGTTCGTCCGCATCCGCAGGACCTGGTCCGCGCTGCCACGCAAGGGTCGGTCGGCGACCTACTTCGCGCTGCTTGGGTTCGGCTTCATCTTCTTCGAGGTCACCCTCATCCAACGGCTCGTCCTGTTCCTTGGTTATCCCACGTACTCGCTGACCGTCACCCTGATGTCCATCCTCGTCTTCACGGGCGTCGGCGCCTTCCTCAGCGAACGGGTCAAGGACCGGTCGCGCCGGGCCATCCCGGTCCTCGTCGGCGCGATCACTGCGCTGACGCTCTTCTACCTCCTGGGGCTGACCCCGCTCACCGACGCGCTCCTCTCGTGGCCGCTGGCGGCCCGGATTCCCGTCGCCCTCGCCGTCCTCGCGCCCCTCGGGCTCTGCCTCGGCATGTTCATGCCGCTGGGGCTCGGTGCCGTGGCAAGCCTCACGGAAGCCTCCCGGGAGTACGTCGCCTGGGGGTGGGCCGTGAACGGGTTCGCGTCGGTCATCGGCTCCGTGCTCTCCACGATCCTCGCCATGTCCTTCGGCTTCAACGCCGTGCTGGTTCTCGCGCTGCTCCTGTACCTGGGCGCGCTCGCCCTGCTCCGCGCGCTGCTGCCGGCGCCCGTGCCACCCGACGCCGAGGCGTCCCCACCGCGGCGCGTCCTGGCCGCGACCGCACGCTGAGGTCAAGGCCCGACGCTCGACCGCGTCGGCCACCGCCCCGGCGGCGCACCCACGCCGGGCGCCGGACGAGAATCCGCCGGGCCGGGGCCGCGGCCCCGGCACCGGACGGGAGGGACGATGGACCGAGGGAGACTCGAGGCCTTCAGCGACGGGGTCTTCGCCGTCGCGATCACGCTCCTCGCCCTGAACCTCGCCGTGCCCGGCCCGGGACACGGACCGCTCGGTCACCAGCTGGTCCACCGGTGGCCCGAGTTCGTCGCCTACGCGATCAGCTTCTTCACCATCGGGATCATCTGGGTGAACCACCACGCCCTCTTCCGGACCATCGACGCCATCGACCGTGTGCTCGTCTTCTTGAATCTCCTCCTGCTGTTCTTCGTCGTGGCGATCCCGTTCGCGACCGCCACCATGGCCGCCTACCTGCGCGGCGGCGGCCCGGACGCCCACCTCGCGACTGCGGTTTTCAACGGCGTGTTCCTGGGGATGTCCCTCGCGTTCGGCGGCCTGTTCTCGCACACGATGCGGCGCCACCTCCTCGCCGTTCGGGTCGAGCCCGCGTTGGAACGGCGGGCCCTGATCCGTTTCACGATCGGGACCGCGGCGTACGCCATCGCCGTCGGGGTCGCGTTCGTCAGCGCCGAGGCCGCCCTCGTCATCAGCGCGCTCGTCGCCGTCTACTACGTGTTCGAGCGCACCCCCAGCAGACCGGTCGACCAGCCGTCCGAGCCGCGGGTCATGACCTGAGCCACGGGCGCGAGCGGCAGCATCGGACCGAGGTGACCGGCCTCCCGGACCCGCGTTGAACAGGATGCGGATCAACGGCTCGTCGAGATCTCGGGCGCGCCAGCGGCGCGACCGATCGGTGGGCGCCAGTTCGTCCGCGCCGCGCGCATCCGAGCCCGCCCGCGCGGGCTCGAGTCGGCGGCGGCGTCAGCTCGGCTTGGCGTACGAGGACATCCCCGCGAAGTCAAGGACGACGCAGGGCTCGTCGCCGACGGTCCACCCGTCGTGCCCAGGCGGGATCGAGACCACGTCACCGGGTCCGAACTCGAGCTCCGTGCCGTCGTCCATCCGAACCTTCTGGTGACCGGAGATCACGTACCCGAGATGCGGCGCCTGGCAGCTGTCGGTGCCCGCGATCGCCTTGACGTGATCGGACCAGCGCCAGCCGGGCTCGAACGTCGCCCGACCCACGACGCCGCCGCCGATGTTGAGGATCTGCACCTGCCCCTTGTCCCGAAACGGTCGGGTCTCGTCGGGAGCGTCGAAGCGCTTGCGCTCAAGCTTGGCCACGTGGGTTCTCCTTACGCTGCTGGGGACGAGCTTCCGCGGTCTGCCGGGGCACCCTAACCGTCCCCCGAGGCGGCGACGCCCAGCGCCGGTCGGACCGCGGCCGCCGCTAGGGCCCGGCGGGCACGTCGGCGCGACGGACCACCTCCGCGGTCGGCGCGTCCGGTGTCTCGGCCGGATAGAACCACCGGAACCAGAGTCGGCCTCGCGGGTGTCCACACGTCGACACCCAGTTGGGGTGCCCGGGGTCGTCGTGCGCGACGACGATCGTCCAGGACCCGTCCGCCTCAGGGACCGCCTGGGCCCCGTTGATCGTGCAGCGCTCGTAGTCGTAGTTGTAGGTGTGCATGAACTGGTTCCAGAGACACAGGTTCCAGAACGCGCACTCCGGTGAGCGTCCCCGGATGACGAGCGCCTCCTCCGGGCCCAGGTCGTAGCTCCCCATGGCGTAGGCAGCGTCGCCGGCGGCCCAGCCGAACGTCACCTTTTGCACTGGGTACGGCTCGTCGATGTGGTTCGGCTCGCCGAGGCCGAGCGGCACGAGGTGGGCCTGGTCGCGCACCCAGGTCGCGGCGGCGCGGAACCGGCGGGCGAGGTCGGCGTCGTCTTCACGCCACTGGCGCGGAGGGTTCTCCGACTCGATGTGCCAGGTGCAGCGCGCGCCGTGAACCGGGTCCTGGAGGTAGTCGCGCGTGATCGCCACCACCGCGTCGGGCTCGAGCTTGAGGAACGGCCCGTCCCAGCCCGCCGGCCGGGCCGGGCCGAGGACCAGCTCGAACGATCCGTCGGGGCCGATCTCGAGGTCGTCCCGGTCGTTGACGGTGCCCACGATCCGCTCCGAGTAACGCCCGTCCCGCGGCCCGCCGTAGACCGTCAGCGACAGGTAGGCGGCGTCGCCCCTGCGGCCCCGCACCCGGTACGTGCGCGTGGGGTCGACGGGCGCGTACTGGTAGAAGGCGTCGGCGTTGTCCCCACCCCACTTCTTGTACGGGCCGACGATGTCGACGAACCGCGGGTTGCCCGGGTCGGCCCACACGTAGCAGTCGAGCGCGACCTGCAGGATCGAGAACATCCACTTGTAGCCCTCGAGCACCTGCTGGTCCTCGGCCACGGCCCGGTCGCCGCTCAGAAAGCTCGCATCGAGCGAGCCGACGACCTCGAGCAGCTCGTGGACGGCGCCCGTCGTCTCGTAGGTCCGATCCATGCCCGAACGCTAGGCGACCGACTCGGCCGGAGCCTCGGCGAGCGGCAACGCCGAGCGGTCAGCGCCCGATCGGGCTGATCGTGTCCCCCACCCGAAGGAGACCGCCCACGAGGATCTCGGCCCGCAGCCCGGCGCGGTGCACGAGCGCGGCGCGAACACCGGGGCGGGTCTCACGTTCGAGGTAGGCGCACGGCTCGGCCAGGTCGACACCCCGCAACCGGGCCGATCCGACGCGAAACTCGCGATCGACGAGGTGGTTCAGCGGCACGCCGAGGGTCACGAGGTTGCGCCGGGTCTCGTCCTCCCCGAGCTCGAGCTCGCGCTCCGACCGGGCGGCGACGATCGCCTCGCGCTCGATGAGCGTGACCGCCCGCTTCGGGTCGGCCAGGCGCCGGCCCGAGTACGTGCCCGACGCGCCGAGATATCGGTCCCCGACCAGGCCGGACCCCGCCACCGCCTCCACCTCGCCCCGGGCCTCCATCGCCGCCCCCGCCGTCGGCGCGACGTAGATCCCCACCAGCTGCCCCTCGAACACGGGCGCATCCTGACCGGTCAGCGGTCCTCGATGCGACCGGGTTCCCCGGCCGCCGGCTGGCACCACTCCAACCAGCCCCACCCGGCGTCGCCGGTGAGCAACGCCAGCACGAGGCGGGCGCCGACGGGCACGACCGCCACCGCCGCGACCGTGAAGTCGAACGATCCGACCCGCGCCGCGACCGGCAGCCCGGCGGCGTCGAGCTCGAGGCCGAGCGCGTCGCCACTGACGCGGTGGCCGCTTTCGCCGTCGCCCTGCCAGGAGAGGCGACGCCACGCGTGGTCCCAGGCATCGTCGGCCAGCGACTCGTGGACGAAGGTCCCGGTCCCGTCGAAGTCGGCGCGCTCGTCGCCGACCAGCAGCTCCCCGTGGACCGTGCCGAAGGGTGCGGCGCCCGCCTCCCACTCGACGTCGAGGCCGACGGGACGTCGCTCGCCGCGCTCGCCGCGCTCCGACTCGAGGGGATCGTCGAGGTGCACGCCGAAGGCCTCGAGCGTCACGGCCCAGTGCTCGTCCGGCGACCCCGACCTCAGCTCGGCCCAGAGGGCGTCCGCCCGCACCACGGCCGACCCGACCGTCGCCGGGGGCGCGACGTCGTGATCTCGGACCACCACCAGGCCCCACGCCGGCGAGACCACGTAGGTCCAGAACCACGCCCGGTCCGGCCAGCGCGTCAGCCGCACGAACCCGCCCGTGCCGTCACGCCGCGCGAAGGCCAGCGACCACGCCTCGCCCCGGGCCCGTTCGGTCACCGTCGAGCAGCGTACGCGTAGGCTTCGCGGATGCCCGATCCCGACCCGCTCCGTCGAGCCGGGCGGGTCCGCTCGATCGACGTCGACGGCGTCCCGGTGCACACCGTCGAGTGGCGCCCTGCGAATCCGCGCCCCGGGCGGCGGGTCTTGTTGCTGCACGGGCTGGGGGCGAACACCCTGACGTGGGAGCCCCTCGCGGTGCCGCTCGCCGAGCGGCTCGGGGCCATCGTCACCGCCGTCGACCTGATCGGCTTCGGCCGGACCCGTTCCTCGGGTCGCAGCGCGGCCCTCAGCACCCAGCGCCGCGTCGTGCACACGGCACTCGACGAACTCGGTTCGGCGCTGATCATCGGCAACTCGATGGGCGCCTGCATCGGCGTCGGCGTGACCGCGACGCGCCCCGAGTCCGTCGCCGGGCTCGTGCTCGTCGACCCGGCCGTCCCGCACCCGCGGCCCGGGGTGGCGGACTGGATCCGGCTGGCGTGGCTGGCGCCGCTGGCGGTCCCGGCCCTCGGCGCCGGGGTGGTCGCGCTGCGAGCCCGGACGCTCGGACCCGAGCGGCTCGTCGACACCGCCGTGCAGGCGAGCGCAGGCCGCGCCGACGCGGTGGACCCCGACCTTCGTCGCCGCATGGTCGAGCTGACCGCCGAGCGGCTGCGATGGCCCGACGCCGCCACGGCCTACGCGGACGCGGCGCGCTCGCTCGTCGCGTACCTCGCGCGCGGCCTCCACCGCGACCTCGCGGCGGCAAGCGCCGAGCGGCCGACCCTGATCCTCCACGGCGCCGACGACCGGCTGGTCCCCCTCGAAGCGGCCCGCCACGCCGCGGACGTCCACGACCTGGACCTCCACGTGCTCGACGGGATGGGCCACGCCCCGCAGCTCGAAGACCCGGGCCGCGTCGTCGGGGTCATCGAGACCTGGATCGAGGGGCGGCCGCTCCCCGGTTGGACCGCCCGCCCGGCCGACGCGGGGCGCTGAGACCGGCTGCACCCGAGCGCGGGCGGCCGAGCAGCGGCGCCGATTCACGACCGGGGGCGTAGCATTCCGGGCATGTGGGACGCCCTGAAGCGATGGTGGCGGTACCTCGGGGCGAAGGTCGGCGTGCGCCTCGAGGAGCGCGCCGACCCGAAGGTCCAGCTCGAGCAGGCGATCCGTGACGCGCGCCAGCAGCACCAACGGCTGCTCGAGCAGGCGACGAACGTGATCGCCAACCAGAAGCAGACGCAGCTGCGCCTCGACCGGGCGATGGAGGACTACGAGCGGGCCAACGCCTCCGCCCGTCAAGCGCTGCTGCTCGGGGACCAGGAGGCGCGGGCGGGCAACGCGGACAAGGCCACGACCTTCAACCAGGCCGCCGAGGGCTTCGCGAGCCGGATCGTGAGCCTCGAGGCCCAGGTGGGCCAGCTCCGGGAACAGTTGCTCGACGCGACGCGTGCCTCGGAGCAGGCGAAGTCGGCGGTCACCCAGAACTCGGCCGCGGTGCAGAAGAAGCTCGCCGAGCGGGAGCAGCTCTTGAGCCAGCTCGACCAGGCCCGCATGCACGAGCAGATGAACACGGCGATGAACCAGCTGTCGGAAGCGGTCGGTGAGGACGTCCCGACCTTCGAGGAGGTCCGCATCAAGATTGAGCGTCGCCTCGCCCGCGCGCAGGCGGCCTCCGAGCTCAGCGGGACCAGCGTCGACGCCAAGATGCTCGAGGTCGAGCAGGCGCAGCTGAGCGCCGAGGCCCAAGCCCGGCTCGGCTCGCTACGGGCTGAGCTTGGGCTGCGCGCCCCCCCGATGCTGAACGCGCCCGAGGAATCCGGCTAACCGGGATCGGACCCGCCGGCGACGCGCGCCGCGACTTGGCGCTGGGCCACCAGCCCGATCCAGCACAGCTTCGCGATCGACGGGTCGGCGAAGGCGACCGGGATGGAGATCCCGAAGATGAGGATGGGCACGGCGGCGCGGACCCGGGCGTGCCGCCGCGTCGACGGGGGGACTCGCGGGTCGACGAGCCCGACGCGGAGGGCGTACTCCCACGTCGCCGCCGAGAGCCCGGCCGTCACCACGAACGCGGCGGCGTAGAAGACGACCCCCGTGGTTGTGTTCCCGTACTGCCCGATGATCTCGGTGGGGAAGGGGAGGAAGACGATGGCGGCGAGGAACACGAGGTTCAGCACGATGAACGTCGTGTCCACTCGCCGGAGCAGGACCGACAGGCGGTGGTGGACGAGCCAGAACCGGGCGATCACGTAGAAGGAGATCACGAACCCGATCAGCAGGCCCCCGTCGTGGCCGAGCCCGTCCAGCAGCCGACGGTCGACGTGCGGACCGGAGACGTGGGGGACCCGCAGGTTGAGGACGAGCAGGGTGATGGCGATGGCGAACACGCCGTCGCTGAAAGCGATGACCCGGTCGAGCCCCCGGCCTCGCTCGTCCAGCTCTGGTGCCGCGATCGCACCATGCTGACGCGGCGCGCGGTGGGGGGCGCGGACCCGCTCACCCCAGCAGGTCGGCGACCTCCCGGCGCTCCTCGAGCAGCTCGTCGGTGGTGATCCGGATCCGCTCGGCCGCGAACGCGTCGTGCTGGAGGCCCTCGACGACAGACCACGACGACCCGTCGCTGCGAACGGGGAACCCGAACTGCAGCCCCTCGGGGATGCCGTACTCGCCGCGGCTCGGCACCGCGAGCGAATGCCAGTCGTCGGCCGGGGTCCGCCGCCAGATGCTGTTGACCGACTCGATCGCGGCGTGGGCGGCCGACGCCGCCGATGAGGCCCCGCGCGCCGCGATGACGGCCGCGCCTCGCTGCTGCACGGTCTCGAGGAAGGGCCCCCGCAGCCAGTCGTGGTCCGTGATGACGTCCGGCACCGGCCGGCCCTCGATCCGGGCGTGGAAGAAGTCGGGGAACTGCGTGGTGGAGTGGTTGCCCCAGACGGCGAGATTCGTGACCGTTCGCGTCGGCACGTCGGCTCGTTTCGCGAGCTGGCTCTTGGCCCGGTTCTCGTCGAGGCGCATCATGGCGAACCAGCGCTCGGCCGGGACGTCCGGAGCGTTGCTGCGGGCGATCAGGCAGTTGGTGTTGGCGGGGTTGCCGACGACCAGGATTCGAACGTCGCTGGCGGCGTGGTCGTTGATCGCACGGCCCTGCGGCTGGAAGATGCCGCCGTTCACGGTGAGGAGGTCACGGCGCTCCATCCCGGCCTTGCGGGGCACCGACCCCACGAGCAGACACCACGACGCGCCCTCGAAAGCGCGGGTCACGTCGGCGGTCGGCTCGATCCCGGCCAGGAGCGGGTGCGCGCCGTCCTCCAGCTCCATCACGACGCCCTCGAGCGCGGCCATGGCGGGCTCGATCTCGAGGAGGCGCAGGACGACGGGCTGCTCATCGCCGAGCAGGGCGCCGGCGGCGATCCGGTGCACGAGCGCGTAGCCGATCTGGCCGGCGGCGCCGGTGACCGTGACGTGGAGCGCGCGGGTCGCCATCGGCGGAGGAACCTACCTGCTACGCCCCGCGTCCCGCCGACGGTGCGGCCGAGTCCGCGTGGGCCAGGAGCAGCTCGCGCGCCTCGCTGAGCTCGGCCAGGCGCTCCGCCGCCCCGACGCGCGCCGCGCCGTGGTCCGGGTGCGCGAGCCGGACGAGGCGCCGGAAGCGCGCCTGCACGTCGGGACGCTCGACGGTCATGTCCGCTCCGAGCCCCAGCACCTCCATCGCCCATCGACGCTCGGCCGGGACCCCCCGCCACCTGTCGTCCTTGCGGTCGCCGTTGGCGTGCGGGGCGAAGGGCTGCAGCCCCGGCACCCCCTCGTACAGGCGGCGCACGACCAGCCCCGACGGCAGCACCGGATGGGCGACGGCCGCCTCGATGGCCCGAAGGGCGGTTCGCCGGGCTGAGCTCGGCAGGGACGCGGCCGCCATCACCGCGCCGAGCAGCTGCGGGACCCCAGAGCCGTGACGGTCGAGCTCGAGCACGACGGCGGGCGCGCTGCCGAGCCGCGCCTCGCTCACGATTCGGTGGCGGGACCGGTCGAGGCCGTGGGTGTCGGTCTGCAGCCGGTAGCGGAGCGCGATTCGGGGCACCGCCATTCCGTCGGCAGCGTCGTGGACCAGCCGCGGGAGCAGGTCGCGCTGCTCCTCGTCGAGATCGTCGAGGTGCTCGGCGACCACGGCGCCGAGCAGGACCGCGCCCCAGCCGGGGCCGCTGAGGGGCAGGTAGGCGTCACCGAGGGCGACCCGGCGGGTCGGCATGTGCCGCCGCGAGTGACGGACGTTCAACTCGGCGAGCAGCACGTGACCCTCCCGACCACCGTGTTCGCTGCTTCCCAGCGTGCCGGATGATCCCGGCGCGGCCAAACCGGCCCCGCGCTCCTACATGTGATCGATGACGGCCTCCGCGAAGGACGAGGTCTTGACCTCGTGGGCGCCCTCCATGAGGCGGGCGAAGTCGTAGGTCACGATCTTGTCGGCGACCGTGGCTTCGAACGCCTTCGTGATCAGGTCGGCGGGCTCCTGCCACCCGAGGTGCTCGAGCATCATCACGCCCGACAGCAGCAGCGACGAGGGGTTGACCTTGTCCTGGCCCGCGTACTTCGGCGCGGTCCCGTGGGTCGCCTCGAAGACCCCGTGGCCGGTGACGTAGTTGATGTTGCCCCCGGGGGCGATCCCGATGCCGCCGACCTGGGCGGCGAGGGCGTCGGAGAGGTAGTCGCCGTTCAGGTTCGTGGTCGCGATCACGTCGAAGTCCTCGGGCCGGGTGAGCACCTGCTGCAGCGTGATGTCGGCGATGTTGTCCTTCACGAGGACCTTGTCGCCGGGCTCGCCGTGGCAGTCATCCCAGCCGACGGCGACGCCCGCGAACTCCTCGCGGGTGAGCTCGTAGCCCCAGTTGCGGAACGCGCCCTCGGTGTACTTCTGGATGTTGCCCTTGTGCACGAGCGTGACGCTCTTGCGGTTCCGAGCCAACGCGTACTGGATCGCGGCCCGGATGAGGCGCTTCGAGCCGGTCTCCGATACCGGCTTGATGCCGATCCCGGAATCCTCGCGGATCCGCCACCCGAACTCGCGCTCCAGCAACCCGATCAGCGTGTGGGCGTCCGGCGTGCCGGCCTCGACCTCGAGGCCGGCGTAGATGTCCTCGGTGTTCTCGCGGAAGATCACCATGTCGACGAGGTCGGGGCGCTTCACCGGCGACGGCACGCCCGGGTACCAGCGAATTGGGCGGAGGCACACGTACAGGTCGAGCACCTGGCGGAGGGCGACGTTCAGCGACCGGATCCCGCCGCCGACCGGCGTCGTCAAGGGGCCCTTGATCCCGATCAGGTGCTCCCGGAACGCGGCGACCGTCTCGTCCGGCAGCCAGCTGCCGGTCTGGCGGTTCGCCTTCTCGCCCGCGAGGACCTCCCGCCAGGCGATCGCCCGCCGGCCCGCGTACGCGTTCGCGACGGCCGCGTCGAGGACCCGCTGCGCCGCGGGCCAGATGTCGACGCCGGTCCCGTCGCCCTCGATGAAGGGGATGACGGGCTCGTCGGGCACCGTGAGGGCGCCGTCGACCATCTTGATGTTCTCGGGCATCGGCGTCCTCCGGCCTGCTGCGCCTCAGTGCGTGAGCGCGACGATCGCCAGCGTGATGAGATACACGGCGACGAACCCGGCGCCAGTCCACCACAGCGCGCGGGCCGAGTACGGACCGGGGCGGCCGTCGATCCCCGCGAGCGACCATCCGCACGCCGGGCAGCGCCGCGCCTCGGCCGTGAAGGTGACGCCGCAGAGCGGGCAGGTTCCCCCCGCAGCTCGGACGGACGGGGCGCTCAACGCGACGCTCTCCGTTCGGCCGCCTCGACCGCGTTGCGGAACAGCATGGCGATCGTGGTGGGCCCGACGCCGCCGACTCGGGGAGTGATCGCGCCCGCCACCTCCGCGCAGCGCTCGTCGACGTCGGGCAGGAGCCGCCGGCCCTCGTAACGCACCCCACCGCCGATCACGACCACCCCCGGCGAGATGTGCTGGGGCTGGAGGATGCCGGGCACGCCGGCCGCCGCCACCACGATCTCGGCCCGCTGGGTGTAGCGCGGCCAGTCCGGGACGCCCGTGTGCACGACCGTCACCGCGGCGTTGGCCGTCGGGCGCTTCTGCGAGAGCAGCAACGCCAGCGGCCGGCCGAGCGTGGTCCCCCGGCCGAGGATGCAGACCTCGCGCCCGGCGACCGGCACGTCGTGGTGCGCGAGGAGCGCCTCGATGCCGGCCGGGGTGCACGGGATCGGCCCGGGCAGCGACATGGCCAGCCGACCCATGTTCACCGGGTGGAGGCCGTCGACGTCCTTGTCGGGGTCCATCTCGAGCAGCGCGGCCTCGTAGTCGATCTGGACCGGCGTGGGGTGCTGCACCAGCATGGCGTCGACAGCGGGGTCGTCGTTGAACCGGCGGATCGCCGCCACCAGG
Source organism: Acidimicrobiia bacterium (assembly GCA_035948415.1). Classification (NCBI taxonomy): domain Bacteria; kingdom Bacillati; phylum Actinomycetota; class Acidimicrobiia; species Acidimicrobiia bacterium. The sequence continues at coordinate 51,243 of DASZJD010000111.1, forward strand.
TCGGCTTGTGTGGTGTCCTCGGGCAGGTGCGCGTGCGGCGAACCCATGCCGAGCTCGGCCGCCTTCTCCTGCTTCTGGCGGATGTACCCGGCGCTGGCGGACTCGTTGCCGACGAGGATCGTCGCCAGACCGGGCTGGTGCCCCGCCGCCGTCAGGGCCTTGATCCGCGGCTCGAGGTCGGCGAAGACCGCGTCCGCCACCGGGGCGCCGGGGAGGAGCCGCGCCGTCATCAGTGGAGGAAGTGGCGTTCGCCGGTCAGCACCATCGCCAGGCCGAGCTCGTCGGCGCGCTCGATGAGGTCGTCGTCGCGCATCGCCCCGCCCGGCTGGACCACCACCGCCACGCCGGCCGCGGCGGCGGCCTCGATCCCGTCCGGGAAGGGGTAGAAGGCGTCGCTGGCGGAGGCGCCCCCGGCGGCCCGGCCGGCGGCCTTGCGCGCCGCGATCTCGGCGGCGTCGACCCGCTTCTGCTGGCCGGCGCCGATCCCGACCGCCTGCCCGTCCCGCACGAGCACGATGGCGTTCGACTTCACGTGGCCGCACACGCGCCACGCCAGCTCGGCGTCCTTCCACTGCTCGTCGGTGGGCGCCACCTTCGTCACCACCCGCCAGTCGTCCCGACCGGCAACGAAGCGATGCGGCTCCTGCACCAAGAAGCCACCGGAGATCTGCCGCACGTCGCGGCGCTGGGGCTCGGGCGGGGGCGCCTCAAGGACGCGGGTGTTCTTGCGCTTGGCCATCAACGCGTCGACGGTCCCGGCGGCGTAGCCGGGGGCGACGACGACGTCGGCCTGCGGGCCGGCCACCATCGGCGCCGCGGTGGCGGCGTCGAGCGGTCGGTTCAGCGCGACAACGCCGCCGAAGGCCGACTGCTCGTCGCAGGCGAGCGCGCGGGCGTAGGCGGTGCGCAGGTCGTCCGCGACGGCGACCCCGCACGGGTTCGCGTGCTTGATGATGGCGCAGGCGGGACGCGAGCCGAGGTCGTGCACGAGACGCCAGGCGGCGTCGGTGTCGTAGAAGTTGAGGTACGAGAGCGCCAGACCGCTGTGCTGCTCCACCGCGTCCCACCACGACGTCGTCCCGACGAGTCGGTACCGCGCCGCCCGCTGGTGCGGGTTCTCGCCGTACCGCAACGCCTCGTCGGTCCGCTCGAGTGGGAGGACCAGATGCGGAGGCAGCAGCTCGTCGCCCTCGAGCCAGCCGACGATCGCGGCGTCGTACGCGGCGGTGTGGGCGAAGGCCTCGCGCGCGAGTCGTCGGCGGGTGTCCGAGGACAGCGCGCCGTCGTTCGCGCGGAGCTCGGCCAGCACGTCGCCGTACTGGGCCGGGCTCGTCACGACCCCGACCCAGGCGTGGTTCTTGGCCGCGGCCCGGACCATGGTCGGGCCCCCCACGTCGATGGTCTCGATCCCCGGGCGAGCCGCGAACGGGTACAGGTTGCTGACGACGAGGTCGAACGGCGCGATCCCGTGACGCTCGAGGTCGGCTCGGTGGCCGGGGTTGCCGAGGTCGGCGAGCAGGCCGGCGTGGACCCGCGGGTGCAGCGTCTTGACCCGGCCGTCGAGCATCTCGGGCGCGCCCGTCAGCGCCTCGACCGTGGTGACGGGCAGGCCGGCCTCGGTGAGCGCGGCGGCGGTCCCGCCCGACGCCACGAGCTCGAAGCCGAGCTCGTGCAGGCCGCGGGCGAACTCGACCAGGCCGGCCCGGTCGAAGACCGAGACGAGCGCACGCGGGCTCACGACCGCTCGTCCTCGAGGAGAGCCCGCAGGACTTCGGGATAGCGGCGCCGCTCGACCTGCTTGATCCGCTCGTGCAGCGTCTCGACGGTGTCGTCGTCGAGGACGGGCACCGGCTCCTGGGCCAGGATCGGGCCGTCGTCCACCTCGAGCGTGGCGAGGTGGGCCGTCCACCCCGTGACCTTGACCCCCGCGCCCATCGCGTCTTCGACCGCGTGCCAGCCCTTGAACGCCGGTAGCAGCGCCGGGTGGGTGTTGACGATCCGCCGGGGGTAGGCGTCGTGGACCGGCTCGCCGAGGATGGTGCCGAACCCGGCCATCGCGACCAGGTCGACCTCGTGACGCTTCAGCGCGTCGACGACCCGGTGCGTGTAGCTGATCCGATCGAAGTCAGGCCCGAACGACGTGCGCTCGACGAGCTCGACCGGCACGCCCGCCGCCGCCGCCCGGTCGGTGGCCGCGCACGTCCGGTCGACGACCACCACCCCGACCGGCAGGCCCGCGTCGAGGATGGCCTGCAGAATCGTCCCGCTCCCCGACGCGAGCACTCCCAGCCGTTGCACGAGTCGAAGGTAGCCGAGGGCCGACCCGCACCGACGCGGGCTAGCGTCGCAGACCCGGCCCCCGGCTGGGCGCGGCCCCGACCACGGGCGGCGGGAGGGACCATCACCGTGGACGTGCGGCAGCTCAGCCCGGGCGAGCAGCTCATCGGCGTCAGCGGCGTCGCCCTCTTCGGCGTGTCCTTCCTCGACTGGGTCGGCGCACGAATCACGACGCTCACCATCCACGGGCGGTCGCAGTCCCTTCCGAGCAGCGCCTACCGCTTCAGCGACAACGCCTGGGCCCACCCCGCCACCTTCCTCGCCGTTCTCATCGGCGTGCTGATGCTGGGCTACGTCGCGTTGCGGCTCGTCGGCCTCGAGCCTCCGCGTTCCGCGGTCACCGGACGGATCCTCGCGGGACTCGGCCTGCTGGCGCTCGTCCTGGTCATCGGCCAGCTGCTCGCGGGACCGCACGTCGACCTGGCCGCGTTCGGCCTTCCGAGCTCGGCGAACCTCGGCGGCGTGCACATCTCCTTCGTGAAGACGCGCAGCCCCGGTGCCTACGCGGGCCTCGTCGCGACCGCGGGGCTCGCCGGCGGCGGTTACCTCGTCCTGCGAGGTCGTTGATCCGAGAGCCGCGGGCTCGTCAATGCTTGCAATCGACCTTTCACCGTGTTGTGCTGCTTCGGGTGCGTCGGCGCCGCGGGCGGCGGTGCACTGGACAACGTGATGACCCGACCGCACCGATGCCGTTGGCGTCACGCACCTCGTGGCGTCACCGCAACGGTGGAGATCGATTAGAGGGGATCGCATGGCCGACGGCAGCCAGGTCAACCTGAAGCTCACGCCGGGTGAGATCCTCATCGGGGCGGGGGCGCTCATCACCTTCGTATTCTCGTTTTTCGACTTCTACAGCGCCCCGTCATTCTCGACGTCTCGGGGCACGTTCGGTGGCGGAATCAGCGCATGGGGCGACGGACTCCTTCCGATTGCAACTCTCATCGTCTTCCTCACTGTGGTCATGGGCCTGCAGGTCGTGCTCGTCAATCTGCTGAGCGTCGACCTTGGTCCCGGCATTGGCGGCTTCACCTGGCCGCAGATCCATCTCGCGCTCGGGTTCTTCGCCGTCGTTGACTCACTCGCCTTCCTAGCGGTGAAGAAGGGTGGCTATGACATCGGTATCGGGTTGATCTTCATGCTGCTCGGCTCGGTCGCATGCTTCATCGGTGCCGTCCTGATTACGAACGAGCGGGCGACGTCCAAAGCCTGACCGGCAACAGACCTCGACGAGATGGTCGCTCTCTTCGGCTTGGCCGCTCGGCAGTAGGGCGTTTCTCCGCGACCGCTGGGCGACGCACCGAACGCCGGCGGGCCCTCGCCCGAGCTAGAGGTTGCTGATCCCGTAGCCGAGCCACGCCGCGGCTGCGATCGCGGTCAGACCGATCGCGATCCAGCCGAGCACGATCCCGGTGATCGCCAAGCCCCGGCCCTTCTGGCCGCCGTTCGACTCGTCGATGCGCGCGAGTGCGAGGTTCCCGAAGATCACGGCCAGGATGCCCCCGATGATCCCGGTGCAGAGAACCGCGATCCCGAGCACCAGGGCCGCCACCGCGAGCCCGTTCGTGGTTCGCCTCGCCGCGGGCGGGGACGCGGGCGACCATCCCGCCGGCGGTGGTGGTGGAGGAGGAGGGGGTGGCACCGGGGCCGACGTCACGGCGTCGAAGCCTACGCGGGCAATCCGCCGGTGGCGCGTCCGCCGACCGGGCCGGCCTCAACGCGGGTCAGAGGTCGGCGACCACCTCGACCATGAGGGCGCCCGTCGAGGTCGGGTTGAGCCCGACGCGGGCCCCGGCGTCGCGCAGCGCGTCCATCTTGGCCTGCGCGGTGCCTTTGCCGCCGGAGACGATCGCGCCCGCATGCCCCATCTTCTTGCCGGGCGGCGCGGTGACGCCGGCGATGTAGGCGACGACGGGCTTGGTCATCTCCGTCTTGATGTACTCGGCGGCCTCTTCCTCGGCCGAGCCGCCGATCTCGCCGATCATCATCACCGCCCGCGTCTCCGGGTCGGCCTCGAAGGCCTGGAGGCAGTCGATGAAGCTGGTTCCCGGAACCGGGTCGCCGCCGATCCCGACACAGGTGGTGACGCCGATGCCCTGCTGCTTCAGCTCGTAGAGGGCCTGGTAGGTGAGGGTTCCAGACCGGCTCACGATGCCGACCGGACCACCGGCCTGGGCGATGTGCCCGGCCGTAATCCCGATGTTGCACCGGCCGGGGCTGATGATGCCGGGGCAGTTCGGGCCGAGCAGGCGCACGTTCGGATGGTCGCGGCGCAGCGCGTTGAAGAACCAGGCCTCGTCGTGCATCGGGACGCCTTCGGTGATCACGACGATGAACTCCACGCCGCCCTCGGCCGCGTCAAGCACCGCGTCCCGCACGCCCGGCGCAGGGATGAAGACGCACGAGGCGTCGGCGCCAGTCTCTTTCACGGCCTCGGCCACGGTGGCGAAGATCGGGATCCCGGCCACGTCGGTCCCCGCCTTCTTCGGGTTCGTGCCCGCCACCACCTGGGTGCCGTAGTCGCGGTTCAGGAGCCCGTAGAAGCGGCCCTGAGATCCGGTGAGGCCCTGGTACACGACCTTCGTGGTCGCGTCGACGAAGATGCTCATGCGTCGCTCACCGCCGATCGCGCGCCATCGCCACCGCGACGCGGGCAGCGTCGAGCATCGTCGGCTCCAGTCGGAGGCGGTCGGAGCGGTGCGGCTCGAGGATCGCCCGTCCCTCCTCGGCGTTCGTGCCGTCGAGGCGGATCACGATCGGCGACTCGATCGCGACGCGGCCGAGGGCCTGGACGATGCCGGTCGCCACCTCCTCCCCTTTGGTGATGCCACCGAAGATGTTGATGAAGATGGCTCGCACGTTCGGGTCGTGGTTGATCACCTCGAGCGCGCCGGCCATCACGTCGGCGTTCGCGCCGCCCCCGATGTCGAGGAAGTTGGCGGGGTTGCCGCCGACCTCGTTCACGACGTCGACGGTGCTCATGGCGAGCCCGGCGCCGTTGGCGATCACGCCCACGTCGCCGTCGAGGCCCACGTACTGGAGGCCCTTGCCGAAGGCCTCCTGCTCACGGGCGTCCCGGGGCTGGGTCTGCTCGTACTGCTCGTAGTCGGGGTGGCGAAAGATGGAATTGGCGTCGAGGGTGACCTTGGCGTCGAGCGCGCGCACCTCGCCGTCGGTGGTGAGGATCAACGGGTTCACCTCGACGAGCTCGGCGTCGCCCTCCTCGTAACAGCGCCAGAGCTTGAGGAGGATCTGGGTGGTCGCAGCTCGGGCCTCGGTGGCGAGCCCGGCGGCGCTCACCCATTCCTCGCACTGGCCGGGGGTGAGGCCATCGACCGGGTCGACGCGGATGCGGGCGATGGCGTCGGGGCTCGTCGCCGCGACCTCCTCGATCTCCACCCCGCCTTGCGCCGAGAGCAGCCCGAGGTGCTGCTTGGCCGAACGGTCGATCGTCAGCGAGGCGTAGTACTCACGGGCGATGTCACTGGCCCGTTCGATCCAGACCAAGCCCACGCGGTGGCCCTTGATGTCCATGCCCAGGATGCTCGCGGCGTGGACGCGGCACTCGTCGGCGTCGGCGGCGAGCTTGATGCCCCCCGCCTTGCCTCGTCCCCCCACGTGCACCTGGGCCTTCACCACGACCGGGTACCCGATGCGGTCGGCGGCGGCGACGGCCTCGTCGACCGTCACCGCGGCCGCCCCGGGTGAGACCGGGATGTCGTAGCTCGCGAAGAGCTGCTTGCCTTGATACTCGAACAGGTCCACTGCGACTCCTGGTCGTGGGGCGCGGCGGCGGCCTCAGCCCGCCACCGCGGACTCGCGGGCATCGAGCGCCTGCTCGAGCCATGCGGTGATCTCGCCGAGCGGCGCCCCGGGGGTGAACAGCCGGGCGACGCCCGCGGCCTCCAGGACGGGGAGGTCCTCGGCGGGGATGATCCCCCCGCCGAAGACGAGGACGTCGCCGCGGCCGCGCTCCTTGAGGAGGGCCACGACGCGGGAGAAGAGCGTGAGGTGGGCGCCGGAAAGGACGGACAGCCCGACGGCGTCGGCGTCCTCCTGGAGGCAGGTCTCGGCGACCTGCTCGGGCGTCTGGAACAAGCCGGTGTAGATGACCTCGAAGCCGGCGTCTCGCAGCGCGCGCGCGATCACCTTGGCCCCACGGTCGTGGCCGTCGAGGCCCGGCTTGGCGATGATGACGCGATAGCGCCGCTGCATGCGCACCTCAGGGTCCAGCCCGTCGAAGAGGGCGCCAGCGTACGCAGGCCCGACTGGACCGGGCCAGCAGCGACGGGTACCAAAGGCACGTGCCCCCCGCACGGTCCGATCGGCGGCTGCTGCTCCTCACCGGCGCCCTCGTGGTGCTCGCCGGAGCCGTCTTCGCGGCGGCGCTGTTCTTCGCGACCGGCGGCGGGCAGGCGGCGCCGAAGCCGGGACCGGTCTACATCGGGCTCGAGCGCGATCTCCGGAGTCGGATCGTGAAGGACCACCAGCCCCTCTACTTCGCGCATCCCTTCGGCGGGACCGGGATCTGGCTGGCGCTCGAGGACAACCGGCTCGTCCCGCTCGTGGCCCGTCGGCCCGGGGCGGGCTCGTGCACGGTGGCGTGGAAGCCGTTCCAGCACGCCTACATCGACTGTCGAGGCCGCCGACTGTCGAGCCGCGAGCTCGACCGGTACCAGCTGAGCCTGCCGCAGCTGGGCGCCGAGGCGGGCGGGGTGATCGTGGACTTCCGGCACGTCGAACCCGCGCCGGCCCCGCTGCCGGCGTGACTCAGGCGCTGCCGCGGCGGAGCGGCGCCCACGCCAGCAGGAGCCGCTTCTCGCCCGCGTCGCGGAACCGAACGACGGCCTCGGCGGCGTCGCCGCGACCCTCGACGTCGAGCACGACGCCCTCGCCGAAGGTGTCGTGCACGACGTCGTCACCCACCCGGATGCCGAGCTCCTGGGCCCCCGGCCGGTCGGCGCCGGCGCGCAACGCCGCGTCGACGACGGCGTCACGGTGGGCCTCGGGACCGCTGCCCCGCGGCCGCTCGAGGCCCACGGCGTGGACCAGCTCCTCCGGGATCTCGCTGAGGAACCGACTGGCCGAGTAATAGTCGGTGGCGCCGTACAGGGTGCGTCGCCACGCGTGGCAGAGGTAGAGACGCTCGCGGGCGCGTGTGATGCCGACGTAGCAGAGCCGTCGCTCCTCCTCCAGGGCCTCGGGCTCGCCGAGGCTCCGCAGGTGCGGGAAGACGCCGTCCTCGAGCCCGGTGATGAACACGACCGGGAACTCGAGCCCCTTCGCCGCGTGCAGGGTCATCAGCGTCACGGCGCTGTGGTCCTCGCCCTCACCCTCGGCGGCGTCGAGGTCGGTCACGAGCGACACCGCCTCGAGGAACGCGGCCAGGCGCGCCACGCCGCCCGGCGCCGCGGCGGGCGCGCCGTCGTCGCCGGCGGTGCCCACGCCCGCGATTCCGGGCAGCCCGGTGAGGTCCCCGGCGTCGAGGGCCTCGTCGAACTCGCGGCACACCCCGATGAGCTCACCGAGGTTCTCGGTGCGGCCCTGGGCCTCGATCGAGCGCTCCGCCTCGAGCTCGGCCAGGTAGCCCGAGTGCTCGAGGATGGCCTCCACGGTGCGGGCCACGCCGCTGGCCGCCGTGCGCTCGAACAGGGCCATGAGCTCGAGCAGGTCCTGGATGCCGCCGAGCGCCTTCCCGGTGACGCCGGCGGCGGCGGCCTCCCCGAGCGCGTCGCGGAACGTCAGCCCGGCGGCGCGGGCGAACGCGTCGACCTTGCCGACCGAGGTGTCGCCAACGCCTCGCTTCGGCACGTTCACGATCCGCTTCCACGACACCTCGTCGTCCGGGTTGACCAGCGCCCGCAGGAACGCCAGCGCGTCCTTCACCTCCCGTCGGTCGTAGAACTTGACCCCGCCGTAGACCCGGTACGGCACGCCGCTGCGCACGAGCGACTCCTCGAGGACGCGGCTCTGCGCGTTCGTGCGGTAGAAGACGGCGATGTCGCTGAAGCGACACCCCTCGGCCTCGACCAGGCGCATCGCCTCCTGCACGCAGAAGGCGGCCTCGTCGTGCTCGTCCTCGGCCTGGTACTGGGTGAGCAGCTCGCCGCCGACCTGCTCCGTCCACAGGTGCTTGGGGCGACGCGCCGCGTTGTGGGCGATGACCGCGTTGGCGGCGTCGAGGATGGCCTGCGTCGACCGGTAGTTCTGCTCGAGCACGATCACGGTGGCGTCCGGGAACTCCTCCTCGAAGCGGAGCAGGTTCCGGTAGTCGGCGCCGCGGAAGGCGTAGACGGCCTGGTCGGCGTCTCCGACCACCATCACGTTGCGGTGCTCGGCGGAAAGCAAGCGCACGAGCTCCCACTGGGCGAGGTTCGTGTCCTGGAACTCGTCGACGAGCACGTGCGCGAACCGGTGGCGCCACCGGGCTAGCGCGTCCGGGTGCTCCCGGAACAGCCGGACCGCGAGGAGGAGTAGGTCGTCGAAGTCGACCGCCGACGCCTCGAGGAGCCGACGCTGGTACTCCCGGTAGACCTCGCCGTACCGGCGCTCCGCCGGCGTGACGGCGGACTCGAGGACCTCGTCCGGCGTGACCAGGTCGTTCTTGAACGCCGAGATCCGGGCGTGCAGCTGCCGGGGCGGGAACCGTTTGGGGTCGAGGTTGAGATCGCGGCGCACGTACTCGGCGAGCCGCACCGCGTCGGCCTGGTCGTAGATGCTGAACGAGGAGCGCAGCCCGACCCGGGCCGCCTCGCGGCGGAGGATGCGGGCACAGGCCGAGTGGAAGGTCGAGACCCACATGCGGTGCGCCACCGGCCCGACGAGGTTCGCGACCCGCTCCTTCATCTCCCCCGCGGCCTTGTTCGTGAAGGTGATGGCGAGCAGCCCGAACGGCGACACCCGTCGGGTGGCGATGAGGTAGGCGACCCGGTGCGTGAGCACTCGGGTCTTCCCGGAACCGGCGCCGGCGACGACGAGCAGCGGGCCGTCCGGCGCGGTCGCAGCTTCGCGTTGGACCGGGTTCAGGCCCGCCAGCAGCGAGTCGAGCTCCGAGGCGCCTGTCGGCACGACCGGCGCGGCGGAGTCGGGCATGACCGAACCATCGTACCGGCGCGCCGACGCGCGCCGGTACGACGCGTCACGGGCTGATTCGCAGCAGCCGGGTGCCGGAGGGGTCGAGGACCAGCGTCAGCGCGCCCGTGCGAGGGTCGCGCCAGGCACCGTGGAACGGAACCCACACCACCGGCAGACGCGGGTCCTCCGGGTCGGCGTCGCGCGGGACGCGGCGGAACCGACATCGGCCGCGGTCCACGACCCACGTGTCGTGCGCGGTGCTCAGCCGCTCCTGGCTGTCGACGACGGGCACGCGGTGATCGTGCCCCGCGCGACCTGAGGGAAGCCTGAGCCGCCGGCCAGGGGATCGTGAAGAGGCCGGTCAGACCTCGAGCAGGAGGGTGACCGGGCCGTCGTTCACGAGCTCGACGGCCATGTGGGCGCCGAAGCGGCCGGTGGCGACGGTTGCCCCCAAGGCGCGCAGCGCGGCGGCGAAGCCGTCGACGAGCGGCTCGGCGACCGCCGGCGGCGCCGCCGCGGCCCACGAGGGGCGTCGCCCCCGGTCGGTGTCGCCGTAGAGCGTGAACTGGCTCACGACGAGCGCGGCCCGGCTCGTGTCGGCGAGCGACCGTTGCATCGGGGCGGCGCCGTCCGGGAACACGCGCAGGTGCCACACCTTGTCGGCGAGCCGGCGGGCCGAGGCCTCGTCGTCACCGTGGGTCACGCCGACGAGCACGCACAGGCCCGCCCCGATCGCCCCGACGACCTCGGCCCCCACCCGCACCCGGGCCTCGGCGACCCGCTGGACGAGCGCCCGCACGGCGGTGGCTCAGCGCGCCGACCGGGCGTCGACCGGCACGTCCGTCGGGTTCGCCGCGGTGGCCGGCTCCAGCCCCCAGCTCACGATCCGGCGGCGTCGCCGTCGGTCGGCGCCCACCGCCGCCGGTGGGCCCGTCGTCGGTCCCCGCGGGCACTCGATCTCGGCCTTCGTGCACCCGCCCACGCCGGGCCACGCTACCGGCGGGCTCGGGCCGCCCCGACGCCGTTCAGCTGGTGTTCACCAGCCGGCGACCACGCCGCGGACGTGGTCGCGGAAGGCCAGCAGCGGCGGCGCGTCCCAGTCGTGCCCGTCGGTCTGCCGTCGGTCGGCGGCGACCGGCTCCGGCGACCGGTAGCACGCCAGCGCCTGTGCCACCGTGGGACGGAGGGCCTCGGGGAGACGGGCCAGCGCCCACTCGCCGCCCTCCTCCTTCGTCAGCACGTGGTCCCAGCCGTACGACGCGTCGAGGGCCAGGACGCGGCAGCAGTTGAGGACGCCGTAGAACGGGCTCCGCAGGACGTGGTCGCCGGTGAGGATCCAGGCCAGGTCGTCGAGGATCGCGGCCCGGGTGGCCTCGACGGGCACGGGCCCGAACACGTCGGCGATCGGGGCCCCGCGGAGGCGCACCCCGCGGGCCCGCACGGCGGTGCAGTGGACGGCCAGGTCGGGATCGCCCCGGTCCCGGGCGAAGTCCACGGCGTCAGCACGGACCGCCTGCTTCCACCGCTCGCTGTAGTGCACCTCGAACGGGAGCGGCGCGCGGAAGCCCAGCGTGTGCGCACGTCGGAGGACCGACACCTCCAGATCGCCCACCTGGGGGCGGCCGTCGGACCAGTCGCAGAGCGTCAGCGCCACCGCCCGTCGACGCGCCGGCGACAGCCGGTCCTCGACGACGAACAGCAGGTCGACGTCGCTCTTCGGCCGGTAGAGCGAGCCGGTCGCGAGCGAGCCGTGCAGGTAGGCGCCGACGCAGACCGCAGGGTCCAGGTCGGCCGCGGCCGCGCTCGCCACGGCGCCCACGAACGATCGCAGGTCGTCGTCCGCGGTCGCCCACGCCTGCCGCCGCCCGAGCGCATGCGGGTGGCGGATGGCCGGGGGCACGGAGCGAGGCTCCACGGTCCGCAGCGCCGGCGGTCGCGGCGGGCGACCGGGGCTCGGTCGACCCGGCCCGGTTAGGCGGCCCGCTCCATGTCGCTCGAGTACCGGCCCGAACGGGCCAGGCTGTTGAGGCGAGCCCGGGCCAGGAAGGCCGCTTGCGCGGCCCGACGGTTGCCGGGGTCACCGCCCCAGGCCTGCTGCGCGGCCGCCTGGAGGGCCCGCCCGTACGAGAAGCTCAGCTGCCACGGGTGCGGTCCCCGCTGGTTCATCGCGTTGAGGTGCGCGGTGGCGTCCTCGTCGCTCTGGCCGCCGGAGAGGAAGACGACGCCCGGCACCGACGCCGGAACCCGATCGGCGAAGCAGGACAGCGTCTGGTCGGCCACCTCCTCGATCGAGGCCTGCCGCGGCGCGTCGTAGCCCGAGAGCACCATGTTCGGCTTCAGCAGCGTGCCGGGCAGCCGGATCCGCTGCTGGGAGAGCGCGTGGTAGAGGGCCTCGAGCACGGCGTCGGTCACCTCCCGGGAGCGCTCGATCGTGTGGTCACCCTCCATGAGCACCTCGGGCTCGACGATCGGGACGATGTCCGCCTCCTGGCAGAGGGCGGCGTACCGGGCGAGCCCGACCGCGTTCACGTCGATGGCGTTCTGGGACGGGAGCGAATCGCTGATGGTGTAGGTCGCCCGCCACTTCGCGAACCGGGCCCCGAGGGCCTTGTACTCGGCGAGGCGCTCGCGCAGCCCGTCGAGGCCCTCGGTCACGGTCTCGCCGGGGTCGGCCAGGGCCAGCGGCTTGGCGCCGGTGTCGACCTTGATGCCGGGGATGACCCCCTGGCTCTCGAGCACCTTCGGGAACGGCACGTCTCCCTCGAGCGACGCCTGACGGATCGTCTCGTCGTAGAGGATCACGCCGCTGATGGAGTCGCCGATGCCGTCGGCGGTGAAGAGCAGGTCCCGGTAGGCCCGGCGGTTGTCCTCGGTCGACTCGACGCCGATCTTGTCGAACCGCTTCTTGATCGTGCCGGTGCTCTCGTCGGCGGCGAGGATCCCCTTGCCGGGGGCGACGAGGGCCCGGGCCGTCGATTCGAGGGTCTCGAGGTTCATCGTGTCACTCCCACTCGATCGTGCCGGGTGGCTTGCTGGTGATGTCGTAGGCGACGCGGTTCACGCCCGGGACCTCGTTGATGATCCTGGACGCGATGCGCTCGAGCACGTCGTGCGGCAGTCGAGCCCAGTCGGCCGTCATCGCGTCCTCCGAGGTCACCGCCCGCACCACAACCGGGTACTCGTAGGTGCGGCCGTCGCCCATCACGCCCACGGTGCGGATGGCCGGCAGCACCGCGAAGCTCTGCCAGAGCTCACGATACAGGCCGGCCCGGCGGACCTCCTCGGTGACGACGTGGTCGGCCCGACGGAGCGTCTCGAGGCGGTCGGGCGTCACCTCGCCGATGATGCGGACGGCCAGGCCCGGCCCGGGGAAGGGCTGGCGCCAGACGATCTCCTCGGGGAGGCCCAGCTCCTCGCCGACGGCGCGGACCTCGTCCTTGAAGAGGCTGCGGAGGGGCTCGACGAGCTCGAAGCGCATGTCGGCCGGCAGGCCCCCGACGTTGTGGTGCGACTTGATCGTGGCGTTGTCGGCGCCTCCCGACTCGACGATGTCCGGGTAGAGGGTGCCCTGCACGAGGAACCGCGCGTCGGCGAGGTCCGACGCCACCTCCTCGAAGACCCGGATGAACGTCTCCCCGATGATCTTGCGCTTGCGCTCCGGCTCGGTGACGCCGGCCAGGGCGCCGAGGAACCGGTCGGCGGCCTTGACGTGGACGAGATCGACCTGGAACTGGCGCCGGAACGTCTCCTCGACCTGCTCGGCCTCGCCGAGGCGCAGCAGCCCCGTGTCGACGAACACGCACGTGAGCTGGTCACCGACCGCCTTGTGGACGAGGGCCGCCGCCACCGCCGAGTCGACGCCGCCGGACAGGCCGCACACGACGCGGGCGTCGCCCAGCTGGGCCCGGACCGCCGCGACCCCCTCGTCGATGATCGACGTGTGCGTCCACGTCGGGCGGCAGCCGCACACGTCGAAGAGAAAGGCGCGGAGCAGCTCGCCTCCCCGGTCGGTGTGCACCACCTCGGGGTGGAACTGCAGCCCGTAGAGGGCCCGCTCGCGGTCCTCGAAGGCGGCGACGGGCGCGCCGGGCGAGCACGCGGTGATCGTGGCGCCGTCGGGCGCGGCGACGATGGCGTCGCCGTGGCTCATCCACACCGTCTGGTCGGTCGGCGTCTCCGCGAAGAGCAGCGAGCCCGCCGGCGTGCGGGTCAGCGGTGTGCGCCCGTACTCGCCGCCGCCCGTGCGGCGCACCTCCCCCCCGAGCTGACTGGCCACCAGCTGGGCGCCGTAGCAGATGCCGAGGACGGGGACACCGGCGCGGTAGATGGCCGGGTCGATGGTCGGCGCGCCGTCGGCGTGCACCGAAGCCGGACCGCCGGAGAAGATGATCCCGCGAGGCCGTCGGGCCAGCACGTCGCTGACCGACGCGGTGCGGGGCACGATCTCGGAGTAGACGCGGGCCTCGCGGACCCGCCGGGCGATGAGCTGCGCGTACTGGGCCCCGAAGTCGAGGACGAGGACGGTGTCGTGGTCGAGCGTCAACGCCTCGTACTCAGCGCCCCATGCCGATGTGCTGCTCCCGCTGGAGCACCTTGCCCTCGGTCTTCACCGCGGGCGCGACCATCAGCTCGGCCTTCTGGAACTCCTTGAGGGTCTCGTAGCCGGTGGTCGCCATCGAGGTGCGGAGGGCACCGAACAGGTTCAGGGAGCCGTCGTTCTCGTGGGCGGGGCCGACGAGGATCTCGGCCAGGGAGGCGCTGCGCCCGGCGAAGACGCGGGCCCCGCGCGGCAGCGTCGGGTGGAACGTCGCCATGCCCCAGTGGTACCCGCGGCCGGGCGCCTCGTAGGCGCGGGCGAGCGGCGAGCCCAGCATCACCGCGTCGGCACCGCAGGCGATGGCCTTGGCGACGTCGCCGCCGGTGCCCATGCCGCCGTCGGCGATGACGTGCACGTACACGCCGGTCTCGTCGAGGTGGCGGATGCGGGCGCCGGCGGCGTCGGCGATGGCCGTCGCCTGGGGAACGCCGATGCCGAGGACGCCCCGGGTGGTGCAGGCGTGGCCGGGGCCGACGCCGACGAGCACCCCGACGGCACCGGTGCGCATGAGGTGCAGCGCCGTCGAGTAGGAGGCGCAGCCGCCGACGACGACGGGCAGCTCGAACTCGCGGATGAACTTCTTGAGGTTGAGCGGCTGGCGGGCGCCGTCCTTCGACACGTGCTCGGCGGACACGACCGTCCCCTGGATGACGAGGAGGTCGAGCTCGGCGTCGAGCACGTGCTTGGCGTAGCGCTCGACCCGCTGCGGCGTCAGCGACGCGCACGTCGTGACGCCACCGGCCTTCATCTCGCGGATGCGGGCGCCGATCAGCGCCTCGTCGATCGGCTCGGCGTAGATCTCCTGCATGCGACGCGTCGCCTTCTCGGCCGGGAGCTCGGCGATCTCCTCGAACAGCGGCTCGGGGTCCTCGTAGCGGGTCCAGAGGCCCTCGAGGTTCAGGCAGGCCAGCCCGCCGAGCCGCCCGACCTCCACCGCGACCCGCGGCGAGACCACCCCGTCCATCGCCGCGGCGACGAGCGGGAGCTCGAACGCGAAGGCGTCGATCTCCCACGAGATGTCGATGTCCTCGGGGTCCCGGGTCCGGCGACTCGGCACGACCGCGATCTCGTCGAATCCGTAGGCCCGTCGCCCGGTCTTGCCGATTCCGATCTCGACTTCCACGCTGCTCCCCACTCCTCGACGCCGGAACGCTGATCGTACCGCCCAGGTTCTGAGGACCCGCTGACCGGCCCGGCGACGGGGTGCGGCGCCGCCGCCCGGCCGCGGGCCCGTGGGCGGCCTGCCCCGGGCGTCAGCGATCGGCGGTGAGATGGGCGAGGAAGCCGGCGAGGATGCGGGCGGTCGCGCCCCACACCGTCTCCCCCGCGAGCTCGAAGAAGTGGATGGGGCGGTCCTGGCCCGGGGTGACACCGAGGTCGGGGGGCACGTCCCAGCGCTCCTCGCGGTAGACGCCGTCGTCGAGCAGCTCGGCGATCGACACGTCGAACACGCGCACCACCTCGGTCGGGTCGGGCGCCAGCCGCGGGGTCTCGGCGAGCAGCCCGACGAACGGCGTGAGCACGAACCGCGACGCGACCGTCGTGATGCTGTCGAGCTCGGCGACGACCTCGACGATCCCCGGGTCCAGCCCGATCTCCTCGTTCGCCTCCCGGAGTGCGGCGTCGCGCGGGCTGCCGTCGCGCTCGGCCTCCAGCTTGCCGCCCGGGAACGCGATCTCGCCCCGGTGGGACGGCATGGTCTCCGGTCGCTTGGTGAGGATCAAGCGGGCCGGGCCGTCGGCCTGAAAGCAGGGGACGAGCACGGCCGCCGGTCGAGCGCCGGGAGGAGCGGGCAGCCGCCGGGGAGCCGGCAGCCGGGCGCAGGCGGCCCGAACCTCCGCCAGCGTGAACTGACGACGGTCGGGCGGCAGCCGCGACCACGGCGAGGGACGACCGGGACGCGCCGACGGCGGTCGCGGGATGCGCTGTCGGCCCCCGCGCGTCACCACGCGCCGCAGCGTAGGCTCGCACGCTGCCACGACGCGGGAGTGCGATGGGGAACTGGAACCTGGCCACGGTGTTCGAGTCCGTTCGGGACGCGCTGCCGGCGCGCACCGCCCTCGTCCAGGGACAGCGTCGCCGCTCGTGGCGCGAGTTCGACGATCGCGCCGCCCGGTTCGCCACCGGCCTCGAGGCCCTGGGCACGCGGCCCGACTCGAAGGTGGCGCTGTACCTGTACAACGGCAACGAGTACCTCGAGGCCATGTACGGGACCCTCAAGGCCGAGGCGGTCCACGTCAACGTCAACTACCGCTACCTCGCCGACGAGCTCGCCTACCTCCTCGAGAACGCCGACGCCGAGGTCTTGGTCTTCCACGGCGCGCTCGCGGAGCAGGTGGCGGCGGCGCGCGACCGCCTGCCGCGCTTGCGGGCGGTGGTGCAGGTCGACGACGGCGCCCCGCCCCTCGACGGGGCGCTCCCGTACGAGGAGCTGCTCGACCAGCACCCGCCGATGCCGCGGCGCGACCGGTCGGGCGACCGGTGCTGGTTCCTCTACACCGGCGGCACGACCGGCATGCCGAAGGGGGTGATGTGGCGCAACGAGGACCTGTTCGGCACCCTCGGCGAGAACAGCTACCCCCTGTACCGCGAGACGATGCCGGAGCGCGCCGACGACGCCGGCGCCACCGCGGCCCGGATCGTCGAGGGCGGGCGGGCCCCGATCCACCTCCCGGCGTCACCGCTCATGCACGGCACCGGCGCCATGTCCAGCATCCAGACCCTCTTCCTCGGCGGCACCGTGGTCACGCTCGAGGGCCGGCACTTCGACCCCGACGAGCTGTGGCGCACCGTGGAGCGGGAGCGGGTGACCCAACTGGCCATCGTCGGTGACGCGTTCGCCAAGCCGATGGTGCGAGCGCTCGAGGCCGCCGAGGAGCGGGGCCGGCCCTACGACCTGTCGTCGCTCGGACTCGTGATCAGCAGCGGCGTGATCTGGAGCGCCGAGGTCAAGGCCGCGCTCCAGCAGCGCCAGCCGGCGTTCCTCCTCGACAGCCTCGGCTCGAGCGAGGGGGTCGGCTTCGCGTCCAGCATCACCGCGCCGGGCCAGGAGGCCCGCACGGCTCGCTTCCGCGTCGGCCCGCGCACGAAGGTCCTCACCGAGGACGGCCAGGAGGTGACGCCGGGCTCGGGCGAGCAGGGCATCCTGGCGCTCGGTGGGTACCTCCCGCTCGGCTACTACAAGGACGCGGCGAAGACCGCGGCCACGTTCCGGACGATGGCGGGGGCGCGCTACTCGGTGCCCGGCGACTGGGCGACGGTCGACGCCGACGGGACGATCACGCTGCTCGGTCGGGGCTCGGTGTGCATCAACTCGGGGGGCGAGAAGATCTACCCCGAGGAGGTCGAGGAGTGGGTGAAGCGCGACCCGGCGGTCGCCGACTGCGTCGCCGTCGGCGTGCCGGACGAGCGCTACGGCGAGGCGGTGGCGGTCGTCGTCGCGGCGGAGCCGGGGGCGGCCCTGGACCCGGAGCGGCTGAAGGACGCCGGTGACGGGCTGGCCCGGTTCAAGCGGCCCCGCCACGTCGTCGTCGTGGACGAGATCCCTCGGGGCCCGAACGGCAAGGCCGACTACGGCTGGGCTCGAAGCCGGGCCACGACGGTCGTCGCCGCGGGCGCCTGAGCGCGCGGCGACCCCCAGCGGTGCCGGGGGTCGCGGCTCGGGACTACTTCTGGACTTTGGCGAGGACGTCGCGGCCGGTGAGGATGAGGAGATCCTCGCCGTCGACGGTGATCTCGGTGCCGCCGTACTTCGAGTAGACGACGGTGTCCCCGGCCTTGACGTCCACGGGGATCAGCTCGCCCGTGTTCTCGGAGCGGCGGCCGGGCCCGACGGCCAGGACCTCGCCCTGCTGCGGCTTCTCTTTGGCCGTGTCGGGGATGACGAGCCCGCTGACCGTGGTCTCCTCGGGCTCCCCCGCTCGGACGACGATGCGGTCCTCCAGCGGCTGCAGCTTCATACGGTGGGCCTCCTGCGGCGAGCGGTTGCGATGGTTAGCACTCGGCGGGTGTGAGTGCTAGCGCAAACATACCGTGCCCGGCCGGAGGCGGCAAGCCCGGCACCCGTCAGCCGACGAGCGGGAGACCGAGGGTGGGCTCGACGCCGTCGTCGAGCGGGGTGGGCCCGTCGGCCTGGAGCCGCCACCAGGCCGCGGCGGCGATCATCGCCGCGTTGTCCGTGCACAGCGCCGGGGCCGGGAGCAGGGCCCGACGGCCGGTCGCCTCGGCCAGGGCCCGGACCCGCCGGCGCAGCGCGGTGTTGGCGGCCACCCCGCCGCCGACCACCAGCGTGGGCGCCTGGGCCTCGTCGGCGGCGCCGGCCAGCTTCTCGACCAGCTGGTCGACGACCGCGGCCTGGAACGAGGCGGCGACGTCGGCCACCGGGGCGTCGGGATGGCGACGCCAATAGTTCACGACCGCGGTCTTGAGCCCGGCGAACGAGAAGTCGGGCTCGCCCGGCATCGCCCGCGGGAAGGGGATGGCGTCGGGGTCGCCCCGGCGGGCCAGCCGGTCGATGGCCGGCCCGCCGGGGTAGCCGAGGCCGAGGTGGCGGGCGACCTTGTCGAAGGCCTCGCCGGCGGCGTCGTCCACCGTCTGGCCGATCACCCGGTAGCGGCCGTGGTCCTCCACGACCACGAGGAGGGTGTGCCCGCCGGACACGATGAGCACGGCGAGGGGCGGCTCGAGTTCCGGGTCCTCGAGCCACGCCGCGTAGAGGTGGGCCTCGAGGTGGTTGACGCCGACGTAGGGCACGCCGGTGACGAGCGCGAGGGCCTTCGCGGCGCTGACGCCGACGAGCAAGGCGCCCGCGAGCCCCGGGCCTCGGCACGCTGCCACCGCGGCGAGGTCGCCGGCCTCGGTGGCGGCCTCCCCGAGCGCCTCGGCGATGACGGGTCCGATCAGCTCGACGTGGGCGCGGCTGGCGACCTCGGGGACGACGCCACCGAAGCGCGCGTGCAGGTCCACCTGGCTGGACACGATCGAGGATCGCACCGTGCGCCCGCCGACGACCACCGCCGCCGCGGTCTCGTCACAGGACGTCTCGATGCCGAGGATCGGCCGGCGCTGGTCGTCGCCGCTCACCGACGACGGTCCTCGTAGCGGGTCTCGCCCGGGATGGCGCGTTCCACGGCGGCGAGCAGCGCGGCGTAGTCCGGGGTGTCGACGTCGTGGGCCCACATGACGACCGCGTCCTCGTGCGTCTCCTGGTAGTAGTTCTTGCGGACGCCGACGGGCCCGAAGCCGAAGCGCCGGTACAGGTCCTGGGCGGCCCGGTTCGAGAGTCGGACCTCGAGGGTGAGGTTCCGAGCGTGGCGAGCGATCGACTCGCGGGCCAGGACCAGCAGCAGGCGGGTGCCGATCTTCCGGCGGTGCCAGGCCGGATCCACCGCGATCGTCGTGATGTGCGCGTCCTCGCCGGTCAGCATGATCCCGGCGTAGCCGACGACGTCGCGCCCGACCCGGGCGACGAAGTAGGCCCGCGAGCCGCGCAGGGCCAGCTCCGACAGGAACAGCGAGTGACTCCACGGGCGCGGGTACACGAGGCCCTCGATGCGCAGCACCGACCGCAGGTGCCGGCGCCGCATCTCGACCACGTGGACGACGAGCGGCTCGGTGACCGTCATCGCCCCGGCCACGCCAGCTCGGCGTCGCTGGCCCGCAGGTAGAGCGGCTGCACCGCCCACGAGGAGCTGAACTCCTCCCGCTCCACCCGGCCGGTGGCGAGCTCCACGAGCGCGGTCGCGCTCGGGCGCTCGAACTCCGGGCCGGCGTCCTCGGCTCGGTCGAGGGCGGCGAACTCGTCGCGGTTGGCCTCGACCCCGTCGCCGGCGAGGAGGACTTCATCGCCCCCGGCCGCGAGCTCGGCCACGACGTCGGCGGCGGCGCCGACGGCGTACTCCGACACCCGCTGCACCCCGCCCGGCACCGGCCGGTACTGGGCGTGGAAGACCTCGCGGCGGCGGGCGTCGAGCACCACGGCGATGAGGCGGCCGGCGTGGCGCAGCGGGTAGGCCACGAGGTCGGGGCTCGGCACCGCCACCACCGGGACCCGCAGCGTCTGGGCCATGACCTTGGCCGTGGTGACGCCGACCCGCAGCCCGGTGAAGAGCCCGGGGCCCACGCCGACCGCGACCGCGGCCAGCTGCTCGAGCCGCACCCCGGTCTGCTCGCAGAGGTAGGCGATGGCCGGCACGAGCTGCTCGGCGTGGCGGCGGCGGCCGGCCAGGCGGACCTCGCCCCGGACGCGTCCGTCGTCGCCGATCGCGACCGCGACCTGCGGCGTGGCGGTGTCCAGGGCGAGCAGCAGCATCACGCGGCACCGAGGGCCGCGGCGAGGGCGTCCCGACGTTCGAGCCACGTCCGCCCACGCGGCGCGAAGGCGAGGGCGCGGTCGTCGACGGCGTCGACGTCCGGGCCGGGCGCCAGCCGCACCTCGAGGTGCTCGGGCGAGAGGTACGCCAGCGCCACGTCGCCCCACTCGACGGCCAGCACGGCGTCGTCGGCCAGGTCATCGAGCCCGAGGTCGAGCAGCTCGTGGGCGCGGTCGAGCCGGTAGATGTCGGCGTGGACGAGCCGGACGCGCCCCCGGTACTCGCGGGCGAGCGTGAACGTGGGGCTCACCACCCCGTCGCGGATGCCGAGGCCCTCGGCGAGCCCCTGCACGAACGTGGTCTTGCCCGACCCGAGGGCGCCGGCGACGACCAGGACGTCGCCCGGGCGGACCAGGGTGGCGACGGCCCGGCCGACGCCGCGCGTCTCCTCAGGGGAGCCGGAGAGCAGGGCGAGGTCGGTCACCCGGCGTTCGCGCGGGCCAGGGCCCGCTTCACGACCACGAAGTCGGCGCGGGCCTGCGCGAGCGCCGTGCCCCCGTTCCGCAGCACCGCGGCCGGGTGCAGGGTGGGGATGAGCACGGCTCGACCGGCCCGATAGGGGATCTCCCTGCCGCGCAGCTTCGTGATCCCCTCCTTGGTCTCGAGGAGGAGCCGGGTCGCGAAGTTGCCGAGCGTGACCAGGACACGCGGCGCCACGAAGTCGAGCTGCGCCTCGAGGTACGGCCGGCAGGCGTCGATCTCGGCCGGCAGCGGGTCCCGGTTGCCCGGCGGACGGCACTTCACGACGTTGCAGATGTACACGTCGTCGCGGCGGAGCCCGATCCCCTCGATGAGCCGGGTGAGGAGCTGGCCGGCTCGGCCGACGAAGGGGATGCCCTGGCGGTCCTCCTCGGCGCCGGGCCCCTCACCGACGAACACGAGGTCGGCGCCGGGGTCGCCGACGCCGAACACCACCTGGGTGCGGTGCTCGGCTAGCGGGCACTTCGTGCACGCGGCGGCGACCTCGGCCAGCTCCTGGAAGGAGCCCCACGTCGGCGTGGGCTCGAGCAGCGTCATCGGGCCTCGATCATCGTCGGGGCTCAATCATCGTCCGCCTGGACGGCGTCGCGCACCGCCGCCTCGACGACCTCGGTCGCCGCCACCCGGAGGCGGTCGAGGTGGGCCTCGACGGCGCCGACCGCCACGACGATCGCCAGGTCGCCGTCGTGTCGGGTGTGTGAGGGGTGCACGGCGCGGGCCAGCCCGTGATGGGCGCTCTGGGCCACGAGCCCGCAGTCGGTCTTCGTCAGCCGGGCGTCGGTCGCGACGACCACGAGGGTGGTGTTCGGCTCGCCGGTCGGCGGCGGGTCGGGGAAGGCCTCGACCTCCGGGCCCGCCCTTGAGCCGGCGAGCACGCGCCCGGCGGGATCGAGCACGTCGCCGAGCGCGTTCACCACCGCGAGGGCACCCACCGTCGCCGCCCCGACGACGGCGCTCGCCGAGCCGAGGCCGCTCGGCACCGCGTGCTCGGGGCCCCGCCACTTGCCGACGGTGGCGCCCCGACCGGCGCCGACCCGGCCGGTCCGGAGCCGGGGGCCGGCCGCGGCGGCCGCGGCGGCGGCGCGGCCCTCGTCGGGCCCGGGGAAGGCGCCGCCGGATTCGACGAGGTCGTAGATCGCGGCGGTGGGCACGATGGGCACCGGGCCGCCGCGGGTCGGGACGCCGCGGCCCCGCTCGGCCAGCCACGCCATGACGCCGTCGGCCGCCGCGAGCCCGAACGCCGACCCACCGGTGAGCACGACGGCGTCGACGGCGTCGACCGTCCGACCCGGCTCGAGGACGGCGAGCTCCCGGGTGGCCGGCGCCCCGCCCCGCAGCTCGGCGCCGCCGGTGGTCCCGTCGGGGACGAGGACCACCGTGACCCCGGTCCCGGTCCCCGTCCAGTGCCCGACCTGCACGCCGGGCACGTCGGTGATCGCGCCCGTCACGCGGCCCCGGCCGTCGCCGGCAGCGCGCCCACGTGGCGCGCGAAGTCGAGCAGGAGCCGGTGGAACACCTCCGTGCGCTCGAGCATGATCATGTGGCCGGCGCCGTCCAGGAGCTCGAGGCGGGCCCCGGGGATCAGCGCCGCGAGGCGGCGCGACTCCGCCGCGGGCGTGATGACGTCGGCGGTGCCGCCGATCACGAGGGTCGGGACATCGAGCGAGGGGAGGTCGGCGGTCAGGTCGAGGCCGAGGAGCGCGGCGGTCGCCTCCCGCGCCGTCGCGCGCTCGCAGCTGGCCAGCATCTGACGGTTCAGCTCCACCTGGCTGGCCAGGGGCTGCCGGCCGAACCCCACCCGCGCGAACACCGTCCCGAGGTCACGGCGCGTCATGAGCCGCCGAAGGTCGAGGCTGCCGGTCACCCGCTCCGCGACGCAGCGCAGCCGCCGGGACGCGGACACGCTGGTCTTCCCGAGCGTCGACAGCAGCACCAGACCGGCGACCCGCTCGCGCAGGATCTCGGGGTAGTCGAGCGCGAAGGCCTGCGCGGCGACGCCACCCATCGAGTGGCCCACGAGGATCGCACCGCGGAGGTCGAGGCCCTCGAGGATGGTGCGCATGTCGGCGGCCAGGTTGGCGACCGAGTGCCCGCTGGAGCCGAGCGAAGATTCGCCGTGGCCGCGGTGGTCGAAGGCGATCACCTGGACGCCCGCCTGGGGCAGCTCCCGGAACTGCTTCACCCACACCCGGGACGTGATCGTGACGCCGTGGGAGAAGAGCAGCGGCGGACCCAGACCGCGCCGGACGACGTACGCGGTGCCGGCGTCGTGCGTGGGGAGCCGAAGGGCGTCGTCGAACTCGAGCGCGCCGAGCTGGTCGGCGTCGGGGTCGGGGCGCTCGCGCAGCGAGCGCAGCACCGCCCGCTCACCGACGTACCCGGCCACGGCCGCGCCGGCGGCCACGCCGGCCGTGACGCCCAGCGTCTGGAGCGCGCGGCGCGAGACGTTCATCCGAGGTACCGCCTCGGGACCCGGGGCCCGATGCCGGTGACGATCTCGTACCCGATGGTGCCGAGCCGCTCCGCCCACTCCTCGGCGGTGATCGACTCCCCGCCCTGCGCGCCCAGCAGCACCACCTCGTCGCCGACGTCGACCGGGTCGTCTCCGACGTCGACCATGAGCTGGTCCATCGTGACCGCGCCGGCGATCGGGTGCCGTCGGCCGCCGATCAGGACCTCGCCGCCGGCCAGCCCGAGGTTGCGGGGCACGCCGTCGGCGTACCCGACCGGCACGGTCGCGACTCGGCCTGCGGCCGGGAGCGCGTAGCGAAGCCCGTAGGAGAGGCGCGAGCCCGCCGGGAGCGTCTTGACGAAGGTGACCCGGGCCCGCACCGACAGGGCCGGGACGAGCGCGACCCGATCGGCCAGGGCGGGAGCCGGCGTGACGCCGTACAGCGCGATGCCGACCCGTACCAGGTCGAGGCGGGCCTCCGGGAACGCCAGGAGCGCGGCGGAGTTGGCCGCGTGCGCGATCGGCCGGCGGCCCGTCCACCCCTCGAGGTCGGCGAGGAGACGGCGGAACTCCGCCAGCTGACCCGCGGTCTCCGGTCGTTCGGGCTCGTCGGCGACGGCGAAGTGCGTGCAGAGGCCCTCGAGCGCGAGCTCGGGCCGCGCCGCGATCGCCTCGACCAGAGGCCGCACGGACGCGGGGGCGCACCCCACGCGGTGCATGCCGGTGTCGACCTTCAGGTGGACGGGCAGCGGCGAGTCCGGAGCGGCCTCGGCGACGGCCTTCGCCAGCGCCTCCACCGCCGGCTCGGTGTACACGACCGGGGTGAGCCCGGCCCGGACGACGGCGGCCGCGGCACCGGGCGGGGGCTCGGAGAGGACGAGGATCGGCGCCTCGAGCCCGGCGGCCCGGAGGGCTGCGCCCTCCTCGACCAGCGCCACCCCGAGCCAGGTTGCGCCGGCGTCGAGGGCGGCCCGGGCGGTCGGCACCGCGCCGTGCCCGTAGCCGTCGGCCTTCACCACCGCCAGCAGCGCCGCCGGTGCGGCGAGGGCGGCCAGCTGGCGCGCGTTGGCGCGAATGGCGTCGAGGTCCACCTCACCCCACGTGGGTCGGACCTGGGCCTCCGGAGCGGTCACGCGTCGGCGGCGACCCGGCGCACCAGGTCGCCGCGGGCGATGATCCCGACGAGCCGCCCGTCGTCGTCGACGACCGGCAGGTGCGTCACGTCGCGGTCGTGCATCCTCGCCGCCACGTCCCCGAGCGTGTCGCCGGGCCGCGCCGTCTCGAACTTGGTTGTCATGAGGTCCTTGACCGTGGCCGCGACCATGCGCCGCAGCTCGGCCTCGAAGCGCTTCTGGGCGCCGGGCAGCGGGAACTCGGCGCCGAGGACGTTGAACCAGGTCGGGGCGTGGAGGTTCGCCTCGGTCACGATGAGGTCCTCGTCGCGCAGGAGTCCGACCACCTTGTTGTCGGTGTCCACCACGGGGGCGGCCCCGATTCCCCGCTCGGCGAGCAGGTCGGCGCCCTCCTGGAAGCTCTGCTCGGGCCGAAGCGTCACCACCGGGGTCGTCATGACGTCGCGGACGGGGGTGGTGGTGGGCATCAGCGCTCCCGGGGTCCGGGGTTCAGGCCGTGCAGCGTGCGGGGCAGCGCCGCGATCAGGTCGCCGGCGATGAGGCCAGTATGCCCGGCGACGTCCCCGGCCCGGCCGTGGACGTAGGCACCGGCGGCGGCGGCGGCGAACGGTGTCAGGCCGCGGGCCAGCAGGCCCCCGATGATGCCGGTGAGCACGTCGCCGCTGCCCGCGGTGGCCAGCTCGGCGCCGCCGGTCGGGTTGATCACCGCCCGTCCCGAGGGGTCGGCGATGACGGTCGCGGGCCCCTTCAGCAGGGTCACGCAGCCGCTGGCGGCGGCGAGGCGCCGGGCGGCGTCGACTCGGTCGTCGCCGACCGGCTCGCCGGCGAGCCGCGCGTACTCCCCGTCGTGCGGGGTGAGCACCGTGGGCGCGGGGCGCTCTCGGAGCGCGGCGGCCTGGCCGGCGAAGGCGTTGAGACCGTCGGCGTCGAGGACCAGCGGCACCGGCGTCTTGGCGACGAGCTCCCGGAGCGCGGCCCGGGTGGCGTCGGCGGTCCCGAGGCCCGGTCCGACCGCGGCGGCGCGGAACCGGCCCAGGCTGGCGGGCAGATCGCCGAGCCCGGCCAGCGCGCCGTCGTCGGTCGCCGGCATCGGCTTCGTGATCACCTCGGAGCCGCTCCCTCGCGCCGCGGCGTCGCGGCCGGGCACCGCGCACCAGACGATGCCGGCGCCGGCCCGCATGGCGGCGTGACTCACGAGGACGGGCGCGCCGGTCATCCCGCCCGACCCACCGACGACGAGCAGCCCGGCCTGCCACTTGTTCGTGGTGGGAGGGGGCTCGGAGGCGCGCAGCCACGCGCGGACGTCGTCGTCCTCCAGCACGTGCAGCGCCGGCTCGCCGACGTCGACCCCGATGTCGGCGACCATGACCGCGCCGGCGTGGCTGCGCCCGGGCTCGAGGACGAGCCCGGGCTTGCGGGACGCGAAGGCGACGGTCGCGGTCGCCCACACCGCTGGTCCCTCGGCTTGGCCGGTGCGCCCGTCCACGCCCGACGGGATGTCGACGGAGACCGTCAGCGACGACGGGCTGGCGGCGGCGACCTCGGCCGCGCTCCCCTCGAGGCGACCGGTGAACCCGGTGCCGTACATCGCGTCGACGAGGACGTCGGCGCGTCGGAGCGACCGGGCGAGCTCCGTCGACGCCACCGGTTCGGCGAGCTCGATGACGTCGGCGCGCAGCCCCCAGCCGGCCAGCACCCGAGCCGCGACGAGCCCGTCGCCGCCGTTGTTGCCCTTGCCGCAGACCACGACGCCCCGACGTCCGTAGAGGCCGTCGAGCCGCCGGCGCACCTCCCAGGCGACGGCGCGGCCGGCCCGCTCCATGAGCACCGCGACCGGCGTCCCGGAATCGGTGGCGCGGCGGTCGGCCGCAGCCATCTCGGCTGGGGTCAGGACGGGCTGCACGCTCAGCCCACCGCGATGGCGACCGCCAGCGCGGTGGTACCGGTGTGGGTCAGCGAGAGGTGCCACGCGCGAACCCCGCGCTCGTCGGCGAGCTCGGCGGCGCGCCCGTGGAGCTCGACCCGGGGCGCGCCGCCCCGCTGACGGACCACCTCCACATCGCGGAGCTTGAACTTCCAGAGCCCGACACCGAGCGCCTTCATGACGGCCTCCTTGGCGCCGAACCGCGCGGCCAGGCTCTTGGCGGGGTCCCGCTGCCGGTAGGCGTAGGAGCGCTCGTCCTCGCTGAAGAGCCGCTCGCCGAGGCGCTCGCCGCGACGCTCCATCGCGAGGCGGAAGCGCGGGACCTCGACCAGGTCCGTGCCGAGGCCGACGATGCGCAACGCGGAGGCGTCGCATCGCGTCGCGTCGGTCACGGGCGTCGCCACCGATCAGCGAGGACGTACACCGGGTCGGTGAGCAGCTCGACGACGGGGACGCGGGCGAGCACGTCGTCGTCGAAGCTCGTCTCGGTCTCGGTGACGGCGTCCTTCAGCGCTCCGTACCGACCCTGGTAGCCCTCGAGCACGCCGCGCATGGCGTCGGCGGCGAGGAGATCCGCGAACTCGACGTGCAGCAGTGTGAGACCCACAGTCTGATTGTGCTTGACCTCGGGCACGATGACGAGGGTGCGACCGTCGGCGCGGCCCCGCACCGCGGTGACCTCCCGCTGGTTCGCGATCCGGTGCTTCGTGCCCCGCAGCCGGGGGTCGGCGTCGGTTCGGGAGGTGATGGTGGCCGCGACCCCGCCCCTGTCGACGACGTGCGCGCTCGCGTGGTCGCCGCCGACGTCGCCCTCGATTCGGTAGCGGGTGTAGCCGTGCACGGCGTCGACGGCCGGGTCGAGCTCGGCGAGGGTGCGGAGCGCCCGGTAGCTGAGGCCGTCGCGGGGGGCGCCGGCGGCGAGGACCTCCCGCACCAACGGGACCTGCAGCAGCGTCTCGTCGGAGCGCGAGATCCCGACGGTGACCGTCTTGGCTTGATGCTTGATCGCGTCCACGGGGCGCGTGAGCTCCTCGATCGCCCGGGTCAACGCGGCGGTGAGGTCCTGCACGACCGTGCTCGGGGTGCCGACCAGCCCGTGCTCGACCTCGTAGGCGTCCAGGGGCACGACGCCAGCCGCGTAGCGCAGCAGCGACGCCACCCGGGTGGCGGTGCTGGCCTCGAGCGTCCCGTCGTACTGCCCGGCGCGGAGCCCGTCCAGGAACCGCTGCGCGGGCCCGTCGAGCGCCGGCGCGAGACGATCGAGGAGCTCCTCGGGCGGGCCGGCCGCGGCCGCCTCGATCGCGGCCCGGCACTCTCGGAGCGGCCGGGCCGACCCGTCGATCGCCAGCGCCGCCTCGTAGCAGAACAGGTGCCCGGCCACCGTCGACAGGACGAAGTCGAGCGCCGCGTCCACCGCGGGCACGGCCACCACCTCGAGCGCGTGGGCGAAGCGGGGGGCGTCATCCTCCCCCACGATGACGATGGGCGCCGCCCGGTGGGCCCCGTAGATTGCGACCTCCTTCGTCACGTCGTCGACGTTCGAGCCGCCGAGTCCGGCGGCGCACACCAAGACCAACGGCTCGGAGGACAGGTCGATGTGCTTCTTGTCCTCGGTGACGTCGCAGGCGATCGCCTTGTAGCAGAGCTCGGAGAGCTTGATCCGGAGCTCCCGGGCCGCGACGACGTTGCGGCCGTTCCCGACCACCGCCCAGTAGCGGCGCGTCAGCACGTGGCGCTGGGCCACGCCGGCGATCACCGGGCGCAGCGCGATCACAGCCCGCATCGCGTCGGGCAGCGCGCGGAGGGCAACCAGGATCTCGCCCGAGCGGGCCGACTCGACGCCGAGCTCTGCGGCCAGCGCGACCGCGAGCAGGTGGCCGGCGGCCACCTGGGCGTAGAAGGCCTTCGTGGACGCGACGCTCATCTCGACGTCGCGGCCGTCGGACGTGTACAGCACGCCGTCGGACTTGTCGACGAGGTCGCTGTTCCGGCGGTTGACGATGGAGACGACGGTGGCGCCTCGGGCTCGTGAGAGGTCCACGGTCCGGTTCGTGTCGGTCGTGGTCCCGCTCTGGCTGATCGCGACGACGAGCGTGTCCCGCATGTCGTCGCGCAGCCCGAACCCGGACAGCTCGGTGGCGTGCAGGGCGTCGACGGTCAGGCGTCCGTCGAGGACGTCCGCGAGGGCGAGGGCCAGGCTCTGCCCCGCGACGGCGGCGGTGCCCTGCCCGATCACCACCACCCGTCGGATCGTGCCGTCTCCCAGTCGCTCGAGGAGGAGCGGCGGGAGGGTCTCCGGCCCGAGCTGGACCGTCGGCGGCCCGTCCGTCCCGCCCGGCTCCGAGCCGGTCACGATCTTGCCTCGCAGCGTCTTGCGGAACGAGTCCGGTGCCTCGGAGATCTCCTTGAGCAGGTAGTGCGGGAAGGTCCCGCGGTCGATGTCGCGCGTGGTGATCTGCGCCCGCTGCACGTCGGCGTCCGTGACCGGCAGCGGTGTCCCGTCGTAGGCGCGGCGCTCGATCCCGTCGAGGGTGCCGGCCGCCGCGCCGTGCACCACGACGACCTGTCCCCGCGTGGCGGCGGGACGTCGCGGGTCTGCCGGCGTCTCGCCGTCGAGACGGATGTAGCGCGAGGTCTCCTCGACGAGACCGTAGGGCTCGCTCGCCACGACGAAGGCGTCCTCGGCGAGCCCGACGTACAGGGCCTGTCCACTCCCCCGGAGAGCCAGGAAGAGCGCGTCGGGCTGCTCGGCCTGCGTCGCCGCGACGGCCACCGAACCCTCGAGGGTGGTGACCGCAGCGCGGAACGCGTCGGTCGGGGTCCGGCCCTCGGCTCGTCGCCGCGCCGTGAGCATCGGGATGACCTTCGTGTCCGTCGTGATCTCGGCCGGGACGTGGAGGTCATCGCCCGCGATGAGCTCGGCGTAGTTGTCGACGTCGCCGTTGAGGGCCGCGGCGACGTACGCGGCGTCGCGGCCGGCCTCTTCCCCGTTCAGCGGGTGGGCGTTCGCCTCGGAGATGATGCCGACGCTGGCCCAGCGGGTGTGGCCGAGCAGCGTGACCTCGACGGTGTCGGCCGAAACGGCCTCGTGGAGCAGCTCGTCGTCGCCGATGGCGGCGCGGAGGCGGCGGGTGTTGTCCCCGAGCTCACCGATCTCGGCCGCCGCCTTGTAGACGAACACGAGCCTGCCGTCGGCGGCGCGGATCGATCCCGATCCGAACAGCGGGTCGGCCGATCGCTCCTCGAGCCGGCTGGCGGTCCTGGGATCGTCGAGGTCGAGGCCGTGCCCGCTCACGAGGAGGTGGACGCCAGCCGAGTCGCGGCCGCGGACCTCGAGGCGGTCGATGGCCGACAGCGCGGTCTGGACGGAGGTGAAGGCCTCGATGGCGGCGACCGATGCGTCGGGGCCGGCGAGGTCGGCCACGGCCCGGGCGGCGCGGAGCCGGTCGTGGCGGATCGCCCAGAGCGGGTCCCGGACCGCCAGCAGCGTTGCGTTGAGCGCCTCGAGCGCGACGCTCGCCGGCGGGTGCGCGCCGGCGTCGAGTTGGTTCTCGATGACGGCGAGGGCGGCGGCGGCGCGCTCGGCGCGCTCGTCGAGGCGCTGCCCCGCCGCGGCGTCGGCGAGGAGTGCCCGGACGCCCGGCACCCCGCGCAGGGCGCTGTCGACGGTGCTGAGGGCCGTGGCGGCCCGTTCGAGAGCGGCGAGGTCGCCGGCCCAGTCGGTGAGCGCCGCGACCGCCTGGTCGAGCGAGGTGACGAGCGCCGGGATCTCCGGGGGCGGGCGCGTCGCCCGACGGCGAACCACCCCGATGATGCCGCACATCTGAGATCAGCCTACGCGGGCTGTGCGGGAGCACCGCAGGCGCGCTGGACCGCGCCGACGAGGCGGTCGGCCATGAGCTCGGCCTGCTCGAGGCTCGGTGCCTCGACCATGACGCGCACGACCGCCTCGGTGCCGGAGGGTCGCACGAGCACGCGCCCATCCGGTTCGAGGTCGCGCTCGATGGACGCGGCCTCCTCCCAGAACTGCCCGGCCTCGTCGAGCGCAGCCCGGTCCCGGACGGGCACGTTGCGGAGGACCTGCGGAAACCGCTGCATGACGCCGGCGAGGAGCGACAGCGAGTGGCCCGTCCCGACGACCACGTCGAGGAGGAGAGCGCCCGTGAGCGCACCGTCCCCGGTGCGCTCATGATCCCGGAAGATGATGTGCCCAGACTGCTCGCCGCCGAGCGACAGGTCTCGGCGCTCGAGCTCGTCCATCACGTACCGGTCCCCGACCGGCACCTCGACGAACGCGATGTCGTGGCTCTCGAGGCACTTGCGGAGACCGAGGTTCGACATGACCGTCCCGACGACGGCGCGGTTGCGAAGGCGGTCGCGCTCAGCCATGTCGAGGGCGCAGATGGCCATGATCTGGTCGCCGTCGACGAGGCTGCCGCGCTCGTCGACCGCGATGACACGGTCGCCGTCGCCGTCGAAGGCCAGCCCGGCTCGGGCGCCCGACGCCACGACGGCGTCCTGGAGCCCGCTCGGGTCGGTCGAGCCGCACCCGGCGTTGATGTTCGTCCCGTCGGGGGCGGCGTTCATCACGTCGACCTTGGCTCCGAGCTCCCGAAGGATCTTCGGTGCGGTGCGGAAGGCGGCGCCGTTCCCGCAGTCGAGCACTACCCGGAGGTCCTCCAGGGTCCGCCCCTCGAGGACCCCGACGACATGGCCGACGTACACGTCGACCGCATTGCGGATCGGCTGGGCCACGCCCACGTTGCGCCCGTCCAGACCCGGCGGCGGGGTGGTGACCGCCAGCTCTCGCAGCTCCTGCTCGATGCGCCGCTCCAGCGCCTCGGCCATCTTCTGACCGCCGGCGGCGAACAGCTTGATGCCGTTGTCCTCGAACGGGTTGTGGCTGGCCGAGACGACGGCGGCCGGCGTTCCCTGCTGGGCGGCGAGGTAGGCCACGGTCGGTGTGGGCACGACGCCGGCGAGCTGCACGTCGGCACCCTCGGCGCAGATGCCGGTCACGAGGGCGGCCTCGATCATCGGGCCGGATCGGCGGGTGTCACGGCCGACGACAAACGGGCGGTCGGTGCCGAGGACGCGAGCTGCCGCTCGTCCGAGGGCCGTGACGAGCTCAGGCGACAGCTCGCGGTTCGCGACACCGCGGATGCCGTCGGTCCCGAAGCGAAGAGTCACGGCTCGCAACGCGGCGCCGCGTGGCGACGCACTACCGCTTCGAGTACTGGGGCGCCTTGCGGGCCTTCTTGAGGCCGTACTTGCGCCGTTCCTTCTCGCGCGCGTCGCGCACGAGCAGTCCCGCCTTCTTGAGCTGGGGACGCAGCTCGTCGTCGAGGCTCACGAGGGCGCGCGCGATGCCGAGCCGGAGCGCGCCCGCCTGTCCGCTGACCCCGCCCCCGCCGATCGTGGCCTCCACGTCGTACACGTCGGCGGTCTGGGTCAGCCGGAGCGCCTCGGTCGCCCGCTGGACGTGGGTGAGGATCGTGAAGTAGCGCTCGATCGGACGTCCGTTGATGACGAGCTTCCCGCTCCCGGGGCGCAGCCGAACCCGCGCGACGGCTTCCTTTCGGCGGCCGGTGGTCTGGATCAGGGGTTTGGGCATCGTCGCTCGGTGGTCAGGCTCGGGTCCGGCTCGAGCTCAGGGTGCGGGCCTTCGGTTGCTGGGCGGTGTGGGGATGCGTCGGGCCCGGGTAGACGCGGAGCCGCCGCAGCAGCCGGCGGCCGAGCGGACCTCTCGGCAGCATCCCCCGCACGGCGCGCCGCACGACCTCGACCGGGGCGCGGGCAAGGAGGCGCTCGAGGTTCTCGCTGCGGATCGCGCCCGGGTACCCGGAGTGACGCCAGTACCGCTTCGCTTGGGCCTTGCGGGGGCCGACGTCGAGCCGTCCGGCGTTGACCACGATGACGTGGTCACCGACGTCGGCGTGCGGAGCCCAGGTCGCCTTGTGCTTCCCGCGCAGCAGCGTCGCGACCTCGGTCGCGAGCCGTCCGAGCACGGCGCCGTCAGCGTCGACGACGTGCCAGGCGCGCTCGATGTCGGCAGGCTTTGGCTGGAAGGTACGCACGGTCCCGGCCTCGTGGATCGGAGCCCGTCCCATGGCCGCGGCCGGCCCGTGAACGGGGAGTCAAATCTTACCGACGGGGGGAGGGACCGGGCAATCGGCCCGTCCCGGCCCGTTACCCTCCATGCGTGACCACGGCGGGCTCGCCATCCTGGCTCGCCCCGGAGCGCCGTGCCGTCGCCGAGCGGGCGCTCGAGGTGCTCACCGACGCGGCCCTCGACCCGATCGTCGACATGGTGCTCCTGGCGGCCGACGACGCCTACGAGGCCCGATCCCACGAGGGTGCGATCCGGTTCCGCCGTGGGGAGGACGGGTTCGCGGTCCTCGGGGTCGAGGGTCTCGACCCCTTCGCCGATCGCTCGGTGGAGAAGTTCTGCCCGTTGGCCGAGGAGCGCGCGCACCCCCACCCACGGCGCGCCGACAACGCGTACCCGGACGCGTTCGAGCAGGTGGCACAGCTCTTCGACCATCCCGCGGCCCCGGACCTGTGCGTGATCCACTCCGCCGACCACAACTGGGAGGACCAGGGTGGCCACCGGGGCGAGCACGGGTCGCTTGGGATCGTGCAGGCCCGCGCGCCCCTGGTGCTCGCCGGGCGCGGCGTGCGTCGCCAGGGCCTCGTGAGCCGAGGAGCGCGCCTCGTCGACGTGGCGCCGACGATCCTCGAGCTGCTCGGCGTGCCGCCCGACGATGAGGGCCGACACCTGCGCGGCCAGGACGGAGAGGTGCGCGACGACGCCCTGGACGTGTCGATGGGGCGACCGCGGCACGTCGTGGCCTTCCTGTTCGACGGCACCAACGCCAACGTCCTGTACGACATGGCCGGGCGGGGCGAGGCGCCGAACGTCGCCCGGCTGATCGACTCGGGCACGGCCTACGGGCACGGCGCCCTGTCGGGGCTCCCGACGGTCACGCTCGCGAACCACACGTCGGTGCTCACCGGTCGACTGCCCGGTCGTCACGGGGTTCTCCACAACGCCTGGTTCGACCGACGGACCGGTCAGCAGGTCATCACGAACTCGTCGGCCACGTGGCCGTGGTCCATGCGGCACGCCTTCCGCGACGTCGAATCGGTGCACAGCGTGCTGCGGCGTTGTCGGCCCGACGTGTTCACGGCGTCGGTCGACGAGCCGTGCGACGTCGGTGCGTCGTGGTCCACCTTCGACGCCTTCCGGCGAGGGGAGAGCCCGGCTCCGGCGGCCAAGGAGGGGCTGCCGCACACCACCGAGCGGTTCGTGCGCCCCAGCAAGGACTACCGGTGGTCCACGATCGTCGACCACGCCGGTGTGGAGCAGGCGACGGGGATCCTCGGCGGGGAGTTCCGAGGGGAATCGTTCCCCGTCCCGACGTTCCTGTTCTGCAACTTCACGCTGACCGACGCGGCCATGCACGCCGGTGGTCCCTACTCGGAGATCGCCGCCGCCGCGGTCCGGGATACCGACGGCCGCATGGGCGAGGTGATCCGAGCCGTCGACGCGGCAGGGATCCTCGACGACACCGCGTTTGTCCTGGTGGCCGATCACGGCATGGAGGAGAACGACCCCGGCGTGACGGGCGACTGGGACGTCACGCTGCGCGAGGCCGGGCTGCGGTTCCGCGACGAGGGCTACGGCTTCCTCTACCTCGAGGACGGCTGAGCCGCCTCGTAGCCGACATCCCAGAGGCAGAGGCCGTGGGCCGGCGCGAGCTGGCCGGCGCGTGCTCGGTCGAGGGAGCGCAGCGTGCCGAGGACGTCACCGGGTCGACGGCGCCCGGACCCGGCCTCGACGAGGGTGCCCACGATGGCGCGCACCATCTGCCAGCAGAAGGCACGCGCCCGGATCTCGTACGAGAGGATGCCTCCATCGGGCGGGTGCCACCGAGACTCGAGCACGCGCCGCACCGTCGTCCCGCGCTGCGCGCGTCGGCAGAAGGCGGCGAAGTCGTGCTCGCCCACGAACGGGTCGGCGGCGAGGCGCAGCAGGCCCACGTCGAGTGGCTCGGCGACCCACCAGGCGTACCGCGCGAGGAAGGGGTCCGGCTCGGGGCGGTTCACGATCGTGTAGCGGTAGGTCCGCCAACGGGCAGACCGGCGGGCGTCGAAGTCGTCGCCGACGTGCTCGGCGTGCCGCACGACCACCTCGGGGCCGTTCATGCGGTTCAGGGACTCCCGCAGCCCCTCGAGGTCGCAGTCGGGCGGTCCGTCGAGGCTCACGACCTGGCCCCAGGCGTGCACCCCCCGGTCGGTCCGGCCGGCGCACGCCAGGCCGAGCTGCTCGGGTGGGACGCTCAGCACCCGGGTCAGCGATTCGGTGAGCACCCCCCCGACGGTGCGGACCTCGGGCTGGGCCGCGAACCCGTGGAACGCGGTCCCGTCGTAGGCGATGACGAGCTTGATGCGGGCGGTCGAGGCCCGGGGGCGCGACGCCGGCGCACCGGCGTCGAACAGGGTCACACCAGCTCGATGCGCACCATCGGCGCGCTGTCTCCCGGGCGTGGGCCAAGCTTCAAGATCCGAAGGTACCCACCGGGGCGCTCCGCGTAGCGGGGCGCGATCTCGCCGAACAGCTTGTGGGCCACGGCCTTGTCGTGGAGCTTCGCCACGACCTGGCGCCGGTCGTGCACCGAGCCGCGACGCGCCTTCGTGATCAGGCGCTCGGCGTACGGCCTCAGCGCCTTCGCCTTCGCCTCCGTCGTCACGATGGCCTCGGCCTCGAAGAGGTGAGCGGCCAGGTTCGCGAGCAGGAGCCGCTGGTGGGCCGGGTCCTTGCCGAGACGGGGCCCCTTCGTCGGAGTCGGCACGCCCCTACTCCTTCACGCGCAGCGACAGGCCCCGCTCGTCGAGCTTCTGGAGCACTTCCTCGAGGGACTTCGACCCGAAGTTCGTGATCGCCAGCAGGTCGTCTTCGCTCTTCTGGACCAGCTGCCCGATGGTGTCGACCCGCGCTCGCTTCAGGCAGTTGCGGGGACGCTCGGAGAGGTCGAGCTCCTCGATCGGCAGCTCGAGGTCGGGCGACGCGGCGGTGGCCGGCGAGACCTCGCCGAGCTCGAGACCCTGGGGGGCCTCGGACAGGCTGGCGACGAGCCCGACGAGCCCCCGGAGGGTCTCCCCCGCAGACGCGAGGGCCTCCCGAGGCGAGATCGAGCCGTCAGTCTCGATCTCGATGGTCAGCCGGTCGTAGTTCGTCGCCTGCTCGACGCGCGTCGGCTCGATCGAGAACGCGACCCGTCGGACGGGCGAGAAGATCGCGTCGACGGGGATCACCCCGATGGTCGACGTGCGCTTGTTCCGCTCCGCCGACAGGTAGCCGCGACCCTGCTCGACGGTCAGGTCGATGGCGAGCCGGCCCTTCGCGTTGACACTGGCGAGGTGCAGGTCGGGATTCAGGATCTCGACGTCGGCGGTGGTCTGGATGTCGCGCGCCTGCACGTCACCGGGGCCGCGCTTGTCGAGCCGCAGCGTGACCGGCTCCGAGCTGAAGGACCGCAGCACAAGGTCCTTCACGTTGAGGATGAGGTCGGTGACGTCCTCCTTCACACCGGGGATGGTGTCGAACTCGTGCAGCGCCTCGTCGAAACGCACCTGGGTGACGGCGGCACCCGGGATCGACGACAGCAGGGTTCGGCGGAGGCTGTTGCCGAGCGTGTGCCCGAAGCCGGGCTCGAGCGGCGAGATCACGAACGACTGGGTGTTGCCCTCAGCCTCGCCGGCCTCAACTTCGGGTCGTTGGATGATCAGCATGGTCTTTCACTTCCGGGACGGATCGTGGCCCACGGGCGGGGCCGCCTCACTTACTTCGAGTAGAGCTCGACGATCAGCTGCTCGCGGACGGGCACGTCGATCTGCTCGCGCAGCGGGGCGCCGCGGACGGTCGCCTCCAGCCGCTCCGAGCTCACGTCGAGCCACGCCGGAACCGCGCGATCGAGAGTGTCGAGGTTGTGTCGGATGACGATGTTGTGCTGAGCCTTCGGACCGAGTGTGAGCACGTCGCCCTCGCGCACCTGGTAGGAGGGGATCGTCACTCGCTTCCCGTTCACGAGGACATGGCCGTGGCGGACGAACTGCCGGGCCTGGTTGCGGCTGGCGGCGAAGGTGGCACGGAAGATGACGTTGTCCAGGCGCTGCTCCAGCATCCGCAGCAGGTTCTCGCCGGTGATGCCGGGCTGGCGGTTCGCCTCCCGGTAGAGGTTCTGGAACTGGCGCTCGAACACGCCGTAGATCCGCCGTGCCTTCTGCTTCTCGCGCAGCTGGAGCAGGTACTCGCTCTCGCGGATCCGGCCGCGGCCGTGCTCACCAGGCGGGTACGGCTTGCGCTCGACCGGGCACTTCAGCGTGTCGCACTTGGCGCCCTTCAGGAAGAGCTTCATGCGCTCGCGGCGGCAGAGCTTGCAGACGGCCTCCGTGTAACGGGCCATCAGACCCTCCGACGCTTCGGCGGACGGCAGCCGTTGTGCGGAATGGGCGTCACGTCCTTGATCCCGACCACCTCGATGCCGGTGTTCTGGATCGTGCGGATGGCGGTCTCGCGGCCCGAGCCGGGACCCTTGACGAGGACGTCGACCTTGCGCACGCCGTGCTCCATCGCCCGTCGCGCCACGGTCTCGGCGGCGAGTTGCGCCGCGAAGGGTGTGCTCTTCCGCGAGCCCTTGAAGCCGACGTTGCCGGAGGAGGCCCAGGCGATGGCGTTCCCCTGCTGGTCCGTAATCGTGATGATCGTGTTGTTGAACGACGACTTGATGTGCGCGACGCCGTAGGCGATGTTCTTGCGCTCGCGCCGCTTCGGCCGCCGACCGCCAGCTGCCGGCTTGGCCATCAGTGCTTCCTCGCCTTCTTCTTGCCGGCCACGGTCTTCTTCGGGCCTTTCCGGGTGCGGGCGTTCGTTCGGGTCCGCTGACCGTGCACCGGGAGGCCGCGGCGATGCCGAACGCCCGCGTAGCTGCCGATCTCGATCTTGCGCTTGATGTTCGCCGCGACCTCACGGCGGAGGTCCCCCTCCACCTTGAGGTTTCCGTCGATGATCGTCCGCAGCTTGGCGACCTCGTCGTCGGTCAAGTCACGGACGCGCGTGTCGCGCGACAGCCCGGCCTGGTCGCAGACCAGGTGGGCCGTGGGCCGACCGATGCCGTAGATGTAGGTAAGGGACACCTCGAGCCGCTTCTCTCGAGGGACGTCGACGCCAGCGATGCGTGCCATCTCTCGGTCCTCAGCCTTGTCGCTGCTTGTGGCGGGGGTTCTCGCAGATGACGCGCACGACCCCGTGCCGACGGATGATCTTGCACTTCTCGCACATCTTCTTGACCGACGGTCGAACCTTCATCGGAGTCTCTCGGCTACTTGTACCGGTAGGTGATCCGGCCGCGGCTCAGGTCGTACGGCGTCAACTCGACCTGGACCCGGTCGCCCGGGAGGATGCGGATGTAGTGCATCCGCATCTTCCCGGAGATGTGGGCGAGCACCCGGTGGCCGTTCTCGAGCTCGACCCGGAACATGGCGTTCGGGAGCGGCTCGACGACCGTCCCCTCGACCAGGATCGTGTCGTCCTTGGGCTTGGCCAGGGCCTCCACCGCCTCATCTACTCGGGCATCGGCTCGGGTTGGATGGACGGCGTGCAGGCGCGCAAGAACCCGAGAACTCGCGCGGAGCCCGTCCAGACTATCGGATCCCGGGGAGCGGGTGAAATCGCCTCCCGCGGGCGGCGCGGTCGGGCTACCAGGGCAGCGTGAGCACCTCGGGCCCGTGGTCGGTGACGGCGACCGTGTGCTCGAAGTGGGCCGAGCGGCGGCCGTCCCGGGTGACCACGGCCCACCCGTCGCTCAGCACCTCGGTCTCGGGGCCGCCGGCGTTGACCATCGGCTCGATGGCGAGGACCAGCCCCTCCTTGAGCTTGAGCCCCCGGCCCGGGGGGCCGTAGTTCGGCACCTGCGGCTCCTCGTGCATGGCGGTGCCGATCCCGTGCCCGACGTACTCGCGGACCACGCTGAAGCCGGCGCCGGTCGCCACCTCCTCGACGGCGGCGCCGATGTCGCCGAGGCGCTCGCCTTCGACGACGTGGTCGATCGCAGCCTCGAGCGAGGACCGGGTGACTTCGATCAGCCGCTTCGACTCGTCGTCGACGTCGCCGATCGGGATCGTGAGGGCGGCGTCAGCGTGCCAGCCCTCGATGATGGCGCCGCAGTCGATCGAGAGGATGTCGCCCTCCTCGAGCACGACCTCGTCGCTCGGGATCCCGTGCACGATCACGTCGTTCGGCGAGGTGCAGACCACGGCCGGGAAGCCGTGGTAGCCGAGGAAGTTGGATCGGGCGCCGCGCCGCTCGATGACGTCTCGGGCGACGGCGTCGACGTCGGCGGTGGTGCTGCCGGGCTTCGCCGCTCGGATGCACTCCTCGTGCATCTCGGCCACGACCTTGCCGGCCCGCCGCATGAGGGCGATCTGCTC
Organism: Acidimicrobiia bacterium; assembly: GCA_035948415.1. Taxonomy (NCBI): domain Bacteria; kingdom Bacillati; phylum Actinomycetota; class Acidimicrobiia; species Acidimicrobiia bacterium. Next base: position 90,100 of record DASZJD010000111.1, read on the forward strand.
GGGTGACTTGCGCGTGATCACAGCGCCCGGGAGCCAGGATCGAAGTAGGAGTCGACGAGCTCGACCAGGCGCTTGAAGACCTCCTCGGTCTCGTCGCTGGCGTCGACGTGGGCGAGGATGCCGGCGCGTCGGTAGAACTGGATCACCGGCAGCGTCTTCATCTCGTAGAGCTCGAGCCGGCGCATCACCGCCTCGGGCTGGTCGTCCTCCCGCTGCACCACCTCGCCGCCGCACACGTCACAGGTCCAGTCGCTCTCGGGTGGGTTGTCGAGGTGGTACAGGGCGCCGCAGTTCGAGCACACCCGGCGACCGGCGATGCGGTGCAGGACGACCTCGGTCGGCACGTCGAGGTCGACGGCCAGGTCCAGCTGGTACGGACCAAGGATGTGATCGAGCTCCTCGGCCTGGTGCCGTGTGCGCGGGAAGCCGTCGAGCACGAACCCTTGCGCGGCTCGGTCGTCGAGGTGGAGCTGCTCGTCGACGACGCCGACCACGATGTCGTCGGGGACGAGGAACCCTTTGTCCATGTAGCTCTTCACCTCGCGCCCGAGATCGCTTCCGGCCGCGGCGGCTTCCCGGAACAGGTCGCCGGTCGCGAGGTGCTCGATGCCATAGTGCTCGGCGAGGCGAACGGCCTGCGTTCCCTTGCCGGCACCCTGCTTCCCGAGCAAGACGAGCCGGGGACCTCTCGCCTGCGTCGGAAGATCAGGCAAGGAAGCCTTCGTAGTTGCGCATCATGAGCTGGCTGTCGATCTGCTTCATCGTCTCCAGCGCCACGCCCACGGTGATCAGCAGCGCGGTCCCCCCGAAGGGGAACTGACTGATGTTCCAGAGCGCGAAGACCAGGAGCGGCGCGACGGCGATGGTGGCGAGGAACAGCGAGCCCGGCATCGTGATCCGGTTCAGGGTCTTCGCCAGGTACCGCTCGGTCGGCGGTCCCGGGCGAATGCCCGGGATGAAGCCGCCCTGCTTGCGGATGATGTCGGCCTGCTGCTGGGGGTTGAAGGCGATGGCGGTGTAGAAGTACGCGAAGAAGATGATGAGGATCGTGTAGAAGAGGATGTAGAACCAGCTCTGGCGGGCCACCAGGTTGTTGTTGATCCAGGCCTGGATGCCGTGACCGCTGTTGCCGAGCGCAGACGCGATCAGCGCCGGGAACGCCAGGATCGAGCTGGCGAAGATGACCGGGATCACCCCAGACTGGTTGACCTTCAGCGGGATGTAGGTGCTCTGGCCGCCGTACATGCGGCGGCCGACGACGCGTTTCGCGAACTGGACCGGTATTCGGCGCTGCCCAAGCTCGACGAACACGATCCCGACGATCATGGCCACGCCGATGAGGAGGATCGTGAAGAACTGGAACTTGCTGCCTTGGCTGTAGATCGCGCCGCCCTGGGACGGCAGGCGCGAGACGACGGACGCGAAGATCAGGATCGACATGCCGTTCCCGATGCCGCGTTGGGAGATGAGCTCACCGAGCCACATCACGAGGGCGGTGCCGGCAGTCCAGACCAGTACGATCAACGCCGCGCGGGGGGTGTCGAAGTGCGGGATGAAGTCGACGCCCTTCGGCAGGCTGGCGCTCAGCCCGAACAGGCCGCCGTTGCCCGCGTGCAGGGCGAAGACGAACCCGGTGGACTGCACGAGCGCGAGCCCGATGGTCAGGTACCGGGTCCACTGGGTGATCTTCTTCTGGCCCGTCTGCCCTTCGTTCTGCCACTCCTCGAGCTTCGGGATCACCACCCCCAGCAGCTGCATGATGATCGACGCCGTGATGTACGGCATGATCCCGAGGAAGAAGATCGCGACGTTGGTGATCGCACCGCCCGAGAACAGGTCGAGGAACCCGACGACCCCGCTGTTCTTCGCGGACGACTGCAGCTGCTTGATCGCGTGGAAGTCGACATACGGAACTGGGAGGTGGGCGCCGATCCGGTACACGGCCACGATGAGCAGCGTGAACAGGATCTTGTTCCGGAGGTCGGCGACCCGGAACATGTTCTTGAGCCGGGCGAGCATTCGGGGAGGATCCTCCTGGCGACGGCGGCCGACAGCCTACCGATTGGTGAGCGCGTTGCCCCGCGCCGGCGGGCGGCGGTCGCCCCACGGGGCCGGCAGGACCTCGGTCTGGCCACCCGCGGCCTCGATCGCCCGCCTGGCCGCTTCGGAGAACGCGTGCGCGCGCACCGTGAGGGCCGTGGTCAGCGCACCGCGCCCGAGCACCTTGACGAGGCCGCGTTTGGCGACCAGACCGCGAGCCCGAAGGGCGTCCGGATCGACGGTTGCCCCCGCATCGAAGCCGTCGAGGGCGTCGAGGTTGATGACCGCGTACTCAACCCGGAACGGGTTCCGGAAGCCCTTCGCCTTCGGCGTCCGCCGCGCGATCGGGGTCTGGCCCCCCTCGAAGCCCGGCTTCACGGTGTCGCGAGCGCCCTGGCCCTTCATGCCACGACCGGCGGTCTTCCCTCCCTTGCCGCCGATGCCTCGCCCGACCCGGCGCGGCGCGCGCTTCGACCCCGCGGGCGGCTTCAGGTCATGGATCTTGATCGGCATCTCAGACCTCTTCGATCGTGACGAGATGTGGGATCCGCTCGATCATCCCCCGAATCTCGGGGCGGTCGGGCAGCTCGACGGTCTGGTGCAGGCGACGCAGGCCGAGCGCCCGCAGCGTCCCCCGCTGCTTGGGCTTGGCTCCGATCGACGAGCGGATCTGGGTGATTCGCAAGGCAGCAGCCATCACTTGACCTCCGCGATCTCATGCTTGGGCGCCTGACGCTCCCGGTACGCGCGCAGCATCCCGGCGGAGCTGACCTCCTCGGGCGACTTGCCGCGCAGCTGCGCCACCGCCTCGGGGCGCTTCAGGGCCCGGAGACCCTGGATGGTCGCCCGCGACACGTTGATCGCGTTCGAGGACCCGAGTGACTTCGCGAGGACGTCGTGCACCCCGGCCGCCTCCAGGATCGCCCGGGCGGCGCCGCCGGCGATCACCCCGGTGCCGGGGGCGGCGGGCTTCAGCAGCACCCGTGCGGCGTCATGCGCGCCGAGCACGACGTGGGTGATCGTCGACCCCGCGAGCGGGACGCGGAAGAGGTTCTTCTTGGCCTCCTCCATGCCCTTCTGGATCGCGGCCGGAACCTCCTTCGCCTTGCCGTACCCCAGGCCGACGTTGCCCTCGCCGTCGCCGACGACGACGAGCGCGGTGAACGAGAACCGGCGCCCGCCCTTCACGACCTTGGCGACGCGGTTGATCGCGATCACCCGCTCCTCGTACTGCCCTTCAGCCATCAGTCATCCTGCTTTCGAGATCTCGGCGTGCCCGCGCCGGCGGCGCGGCCTGTCAGCGACTCCACGACTACAGCTCCAGGCCCGCCTCGCGTGCCCCCTCCGCGACCGCCGCGACCCTTCCGTGGTATTGGAACCCGCCGCGGTCGAAGACGACGCGGATGATCCCCGCGGCCTTCGCGCGCTCCCCGACGCGCCGGCCGACCGCCTTCGCCGCCTCGACGTTGCCCGTCGGCGCCGTCCGCGCCGCCGGCTCCATCGTCGACGCCGCGGCCAAGGTCTGGCCGTGGACGTCGTCGATCAGCTGCGCGTAGATGTGCCGGCTCGACCGGAAGACCGACAGTCGGGGCCGCGCCGCCGTCCCGCGGACGTGCTTGCGCACCCGCTGGTGCCGGCGGCGGCGGGCCGAGACCCTCTGCAGCATCGTTCCGTCCCTACTTCGCTGACTTCCCGGCCTTGCGCAGGACGCGCTCCCCGGCGTAGCGGATGCCCTTGCCCTTGTACGGCTCGGGCTTGCGGATCTTGCGGATGTCAGCGGCCACCTGTCCGACCAGCTGCTTGTCGCAGCCCCGCACGGTGATCCGCGTCGGCGAGGGGACCTCGAACGTGATCCCTTCCGGAGCCTCCACGGGGATGGGTCGCGAGAAGCCCACCTGGAGCTCCAGATGGGTCGGCCCCTGGGCGGTGACCCGGTATCCCACGCCCACGATCTCGAGCTCGCGCGCGAACCCCTCGGACACCCCCACCACCATGTTGTTGACGAGGGACCGCACCAGCCCGTGCAGGGCACGGTTCTCGCGCTCGTCATCGGGGCGGGTCACGACGAGCTGGTCTCCGTCGCGGGCGATCCTGATCTGTGTCGGCGTCCGGCGGGCGAGCTCACCACGGGGACCCTTGACGGCCACCTGGCCGTCGTCGAGGGTGACGTCCACCCCGGTGGGGATCGGGATCGGTTCCTTGCCGACGCGGGACACGATCGCTCCTACCAGACGTGACAGAGGATCTCGCCGCCGACCTTGCGCTGGCGCGCCTCCCGGTCGGTCATGAGACCCTGGTTCGTCGACAGGATGGCGATGCCCATCCCGCCGAGGACGCGGGGAACGTCCGTCGCCTTCGTGTACACGCGCAGCCCGGGCTTCGACACCCGGCGCAGCCCCGAGATCGTGCGTTCCCGATCCGGCGTGTACTTCATGACGATCCGCAGCTTGCCGCCAGGCCGCTCGGTGTCGTCCTCGACAGCGTAGTTCCGGATGTAGCCCTCACGGACCAAGAGGTTCGCGAGCGCGACCTTGACCTTCGACGATGGCATCACGACCTCGTCGTGAAACGCGACGTTGGCGTTCCGGATGCGGGTGAGCATGTCGGCGATCGGATCGGTCATCGTCATCGGCTCACCCCCTCACCACGACGCCTTCGTCACGCCGGGGATCTCCCCGGCGTGGGCCAAGTCCCGGAAGCAGATCCGACAGAGCCCGAACTTCCGGTACACCGAGCGCGCGCGACCGCATTTCCGGCACCGGGTGTACGCACGCACGGCGAACTTGGGCTTCCGCTGCTGCTTCTGGATCAATGCCTTCTTGGCCAATGGGAGCTCCCTACTGGTTTGAGTCTCGGCGGAACGGGAAGCCGAGCGCCCGCAGCAGCGCGCGCCCGGCGGCGTCGGTGGTGGCGGTCGTCACGAGGGTGATGTCCATGCCTCGCACCGTGTCGATCTTGTCGTAGTCGATCTCGGGGAAGATCAGCTGCTCAGTCACTCCGAACGTGTAATTGCCGCGCCCGTCGAAGGAGTCCGCGTTCATCCCGCGGAAGTCCCGGATGCGCGGGATGGCGAGGCTGACGAGCCGGTCGTAGAACTCCCACATGCGGTCGCCGCGGAGCGTCACCTTGGCTCCGATGGCGTTCCCGGCCCGCAACTTGAAGCCGGCGATGGACTTCTTCGCCTTCGTCACCAGCGGCTTCTGGCCCGTGATCACGGTCAGGTCCGTGACCGCGCCGTCGAGGAGTGAGGCCTGCTGGGTGGCCCGACCCACACCGCAGTTGATGACGATCTTCGCCAGCCGCGGCACCTCCATGACGTTGCTCATGCCGAGCTCACGGAGCAGCTGTGGGCGCAGCTCCTCGTCGTACCGAGCCTTGAGGCGCGGCGCCTGTCGAATGGCGCTCATCACAGATCCCGTCCGCACTTCTTGCACACGCGGCGCTTCGATCCCTCGTCGTCGAACCGGTAGCCGATCCGAGTGGGGCCACAGGCGGAGCAGACGATCGCCACGTTCGACGCGTCGATCGGCATGTCCTTGTCGATGATGCCGCCCTGCATGGTCGCCCGGGTGGAGCGCTGGTGCTTCTTGGCGACGTTGATCCCGTCGACGATGACCATGTTCCGGTCCGGCAGCACGCGCGTGATCGCGCCCTGCTTGCCGACGTCCTTGCCCGACAGCACCAGCACCTGGTCGCCCTTCTTGAGCCGCATCTTGGTTCGGGACGGCATCACAGAACCTCCGGCGCGAGGGAGACGATCCGCATGAACCGACGGTCCCGGAGCTCACGGCCCACGGGGCCGAAGATTCGCGTGCCACGCGGCTGGAGCTGGTCGTTGATCAGGACGGCCGCGTTCTCGTCGAATCGGATGTAGCTGCCATCGGCACGGCGGCGCTCCTTCTTGGTCCGGACGACGACGCACTTGACGATCTCGCCCTTCTTCACCGTCGCGCCGGGCACGGCGTCCTTCACGGTGGCCACGAAGATGTCGCCGATGCCGGCATACCGGCGCCGAGTGCCCCCGAGCACCTTGATGCACAGCACCTCGCGCGCGCCGGAGTTGTCGGCCACCTTGAGGCGGGATTCCTGTTGGATCACCGCGCCCGCTCCAACACCTCGACGACCCGCCAGCGCTTGCTCCGTGAGAGCGGGCGGGTTTCGGTCAGCCGGACGCGGTCGCCCTCGCGCGCGTCGTTGGACTCGTCGTGCGCGTACAGCTTCCGGGTGCGCTGCACCGTCTTCCCGTAGCGACCGTGGCGCACCCGGTCCGTGACCGCGACGACGACCGTCTTGTCCATCTTCGAGGACACCACGAGACCCTCGCGGACCTTCCGGGGGTTGGGGCGAGGCGGTACGTCGGGCTGGCTCATGCCTGGTTCTCCTTCAACGCCTCGGCCGCGACGATCTCACGCTCTCGCAGCAGGGTCTCGCAGCGCGCGATGTCCTTGCGCACATCGCCGACTCGGGTGGAGTTCTCGAGCTGGCCGGTGGCGTTCTGGAAGCGCAGGTTGAACAGCTCCTCCCGGAACTCGCGAAGCCGGTTCGCCAGCTCGGCGTCGTTGAGCTCCCGGAGCTCGGCGGCCTTCATCACGCCTCCTCCTGGCGGACGACGAAGCGGGTCTTGATCGGGAGCTTGTGCATGGCGAGGCGCATGGCGTCACGGGCGGTCTGCTCCGGGACGCCGGCGAGCTCGAACATGACCCGGCCCGGCTTCACGACCGCGACCCAGTGCTCCGGGTTGCCCTTGCCGGAGCCCATCCGGGTCTCGGCGGGCTTCTGGGTCACCGGCTTGTCCGGGAAGATGTTGATCCAGACCTTCCCGCCGCGCTTGATGTAGCGGGTCATCGCGATGCGGGCCGCCTCGATCTGGCGGTTGGTGATCCATCCGGCCTCGAGCGCCTGAATGCCGTAGTCGCCGAAGTTGACGCGCGTTCCACCCTTGGCCGTTCCGGTGCGGCGGCCGCGCTGCACCTTCCGGTGGCGGACCTTGCGTGGCATCAACATGCTGGGACCTCAGGGCTTCCGCGTCATTCGTCGTCGGAATGGAATTTCGGCGCTTCGTGGTGCTGGCGCGTACGACGCTCGATCTCCTCTTCCTCGGCGAGGAGCCGCTCGAGCTCGGGGTCGGCCTCTTTGACGAGAGGGGTCGCCTCGTCGGGTCCGACCTCGGCCGTCGCCTCGACGGGGACCTCGACCGTCTCGTCACGCCGACGGCGTCCGCCACCGGCGCTGATCACCCGTCGGCGCGGCGCCGCCTCGCCACCGGCGGTCTCGCCGACCGCCATCGCCGCCTCGCGGCTGATCTTGTCGTCGGCCGCCGACCGGTACGGGAGGATCTCGCCCTTGTAGATCCAGACCTTCACGCCGATGCGACCGAACGTGGTGCGCGCCTCAGCCTGGCCGTAGTCGAGGTCGGCCCGGAGCGTGTGGAGCGGCACCCGGCCCTCCCGGTACCACTCCTTTCGGGACATCTCCGCGCCGCCGAGGCGGCCCCCGCACTGGACTCGGATCCCCTGGGCGCCCGCCTTCATGGCGGTCTGGACCGCCCGCTTCATGGCCCGACGGAACGAGACCCGCCCGGCCAGCTGGTCGGCGACCCCCTGGGCGATGAGGGTGGCGTCGAGCTCGGGCTGCTTGATCTCCTGGATGTTGAACTGGATCTTCGGGTTACCGGTGATCTTGTAGAGACCCTGGCGGAGCCGGTCGGCCTCCGCGCCTCGCCGGCCGATGACGATCCCGGGACGGGCCGTGTACACGTCGACGCGGAGCCGGTCGCGGGTGCGCTCGATCTCCACCCGGCTCACGGCGGCGTGCGGCAGCTGGCGGCGGAGATAGTCCCGGATCCGCCAGTCCTCGATGAGGCTGTCCGTGTACTCCTTGTGGTCGGCGAACCACCGGGACTTCCAGTCGGTGGTGATTCCGAGGCGGAACCCGTACGGGTTGACCTTCTGGCCCATCAGTCCTCGTCCTTCGGCTTGTTCGGACGCCGCTTCCGGGGCGTCGCCTGCTTGGCCGGCTCGCCGGCCTTCTTCGTGGTGCCCGTGGCCTTCTTGGCCGTCGTCTTCTTGGCCGTCGTCTTCCTCGCCGTCGTCTGCTTAGCCGTCGGCTTCCTCGCCGTGGTCGCGGCCGGGGCGGCCGCCGCGGGTGCGGCCGTGTCGGCCTCGGGCGTTGCCGCGGCGGCGTCGCCGCTCGCGGCCTCGAGCTCCTCCTCCGGGGCGGCTTCGAGCTCCTCGGGCGGCGGGGCGGCCGGGCGGCGCCGGGCGGGCCGACGTGCCCGCCGACCGCTGGCGGCGTCAGCCCGGCGGCGACGTTCGAGGTCCTCGCCGGCGAAGCGGGACAGCACGATCGTGATGTGGCTGGTCCGCTTCCGGATTCGAACCCCTCGCCCGCGGGCGCGGGGACGCCACCGCTTCAGTGTTGGCCCCTCGTCGGCGTGGGCGCGAGCGACGAAGAGCTCCTCCTCGGGGATCTGGTCGTTGTGCTCGGCGTTGGCCACCGCGGAGTCGAGCAGCTTGACGACGTCGCGAGCCGCCGCCCGCTCGCAGAAGCGGAGCGTGTCGCGAGCCGTCTCGACGTCCTGGCCGCGGATCAGCTCGAGCACCTGCCGCATCTTCGGCGGAGAGGTGCGCACGTACCGCAGTCGGGCGGTCGTGGACCGCGTGTCGGTGTCGGCCACGGCTACCGGGGCCTCCCGCTGCGCTCCTGGCCGGCGTGGTACCGGAACGTCCGGGTGGGCGCGAACTCCCCGAGCTTGTGACCCACCATCGCCTCGCTGATGTAGACGGGGACGTGCTTGCGCCCGTCGTGCACGGCGATGGTGTGACCGACCATCTCGGGGGTGATCGTGGATCGTCGGGACCAGGTCTTGATGACCTTGCGGTCGCCGGCCGAGTTCATCGCGTCGACCTTCTTGGCGAGGTGCAGGTCGACGAAGGGGCCCTTCTTCAGGCTGCGCGGCACGGTGCCTCCTCCTGCCTACCGGCGGGCGCCGCGGCTGCGGCGGCGGCGCACGATCAGCTGGTCCGACTTCTTGCCCTTGCGGCGGGTCCGCCCCTCGGGCTTGCCCCACGGCGAGACCGGGTGTCGACCCCCGGAGCTCTTGCCCTCACCGCCGCCGAGCGGGTGGTCGACGGGGTTCATGGCGACCCCGCGGGTGTGCGGCCGCTTGCCCCGCCACCGGTTCCGGCCCGCCTTGCCGAGCTTCACGAGGGTCGCCTCGGCGTTCCCGACGGCGCCGACGGTGCCCCGGCAGTCGATGGGGACCCGCCGCATCTCGGTGGACGGGAGCCGCAGGGTGGCGAAATCGCCTTCCTTGGCCACGAGCTGGATGGCAGCGCCGGCGCCGCGACCGAGCTTGGCGCCGGCGCCCGGCTTCAGCTCGACGTTGTGGACGGTGGTGCCGACGGGGATGAACCGCAGCGGCATCGCGTTGCCGGGGCGGATCTCGGCGCCGCGGCCGCTCTCGAGGAGGTCGCCGACGGCCACGTGGGCGGGGGCGACGATGTAGCGCTTCTCGCCGTCGCGGTAGTGGAGCAGCGCGATGCGGGCGTTGCGGTTGGGGTCGTACTCGATGGCCGCGACCTTGGCCGGGACACCGTCCTTGTCGCGTTTGAAGTCGATGACGCGGTACTTCTGCTTGTGACCGCCTCCCCGGTGTCGGGCGGTCATCCGTCCGGCGGCGTTGCGACCCCCGGTCTTGCGCTTCGGGCGCGTCAGCGACTTCTGGGGACGGTCGCGGGTGACCTCGGCGAAGTCGGAGACGGTCTGGAACCTGCGTCCCGGGCTGGTGGGCTTGCGCTTGCGGATCGGCACGTCAGCCCCCGAAGATCTCGATCTGGTCGCCCGGAGCGAGGGACACGACCGCCCGCTTCTGGGCCGAGCGGGTACCCCACGTCCCGGTGCGTCGGTTCTGCTTGCGCTTCCCCGACCGGTTCAGGGTGTTCACGTTGGTCACCGTCACGTTGAAGATCGCCTCGACGGCTCGCTTGATCTCGATCTTGTTGGCGTCGCCGGCGACGACGAACGTGTAGACGCCGGCGTCGTAGTGGGCGTACGCCTTCTCGGAGACCACGGGGCGGATGATGACGGTGCGCGGGTCCCGGCTCATGCCGGCTCGCTCTCCGGCTCGGGGGCCGCGGGCGCGAGCCTCGCCACGGCGGCGTCGAGGGTGGCCCGGCTGAACACCAGCCAGTCGTTGACGACGATGTCGTGCGCGTTCAGCTCTTCGGGCAGCACGATCTGGACCTGGTGCTTGAGATTGCGAAACGACCTCCAGACCGCGTCCTCGGACCGGTCGAGCACGAGGAGCACCCGCGGGGGCCGCTCGCCGGCCGGGCGGAGCCCGAGTCCGTCGAGCACCTCGAGGGCGCGGGCGGTCTTCGGCTCCTCGATCCCCCAGGCGTCGACCACCTTCACGCGGTGCTCGGCGGCCCGGTCGGACAACGCCGAGCGCAGGGCGAGCCGCACCATCTTCTTCGGCGTCCGCTGGGCGTAGTCCCGCGGCTTCGGCCCGTGCGCCACGCCGCCCCCTCGCCACTGGGGGGCCCGGATGGAGCCCTGGCGCGCCCGCCCGGTCCCCTTCTGGCGCCACGGCTTGGCCCCCCCGCCGGAAACCTCCGAGCGGGTCTTCGTGGCGTGGGTGCCAGCCCGGCGGTGCGCGAGCTGGGCCGTGACCACCTGGTGGAGGACAGCAACGTTCGGGACGATCCCGAAGAGCGACTCGGGCAGCTCGACGCTGCCGGCCTTCGCGCCCGACACCGAGGTGACGTCGAGGTTCATGTGCGCTCCGCCGGGACGGCGTCAGACCGGGGCGGCGATGCCGGCGGGCCCTTCACGGCGTTGCGGACGAAGACCAGGCCGCCGGCCGGGCCCGGCACCGACCCCTTCAGGAGCAGGAGGCCCCGCTCGGCGTCGCCCTCGACGACCTCGAGGTTGAGGGTCGTGACGCTGCGGTTCCCGTGCTGCCCGGGCATGCGCATGCCCTTGAAGACGCGGGCCGGGGTGGCGCAGGCCCCGATCGATCCCGGGGCCCGGTGCTTCTTGTGGGTGCCGTGGCTGGCGCCTTGGCCCTTGAAGTTGTGCCGCTGCATCACGCCGGTGAAGCCCTTGCCCTTGCTGATGCCGGTCACGTCGACGCGCTCCCCGGCCACGAAGATGTCGGCGGCCAGCACCTGCCCGACCTCGAAGGCGGAGAGGTCCTCGACCCGGAGCTCGGCGAGGTGACGGGCGGGCTCGGCGTTGGCGGCCTCGAGGTGCCCGAGGGCCGGCTTCGTGAGCCGGGCGGGCTTCGCGGTCCCGAAGGCGAGCTGGACCGCGGCGTAGCCGTCCCGCTCGGGGGTCTTCAGCTGCACGACGCGACAGGGCCCGGCCTGGATGACCGTCACCGGGATGACCCGGTTCTCGGCGTCCCAGACCTGGGTCATGCCGAGCTTGCGCCCGAGGATGCCCTTGCCGGCCATGGTCGTCGTGGTCCTTGCTCTGCTGGCGTCTTGATGCCCTCACGCGAACGCTCCCCCGGTCCGGGCGGGGGACGGCCGGTGCCGGCGGGAGCGTGCGGTTCGGTTGTGCCGCGCCGTTCCCAAGGGCGTGCGCGGACGTCGGTTGGCGAACTCGGTCAGGTGGGCGACGCCGGCGCCCGACGGGGCCGGCGGGCCGTCCACCTTACCTGACCGCCGGTTCGGCCAGCCAGGCGGGTCAGGCCTGCTGGATCTTGATCTCGATGTCGACGCCGGCCGGCAGGTCGAGGCGCTGGAGCGACTCGACCGTCTTGCTGGTCGGGTCGACGATGTCGAGGAGACGCTTGTGGATGCGCATCTCGAAGTGCTCGCGGGAGTCCTTGTCGACGTGGGGCGAGCGGATGACGGTGAAGCGTCGGATCTCGGTCGGGAGCGGGACCGGCCCTCGGACCTTGGCCTGGGTGCGGACCACGGTCTCGACGATCTTCTTCGTGGACTGGTCGATGATCTCGTGGTCGTACGCCTTGAGCCGGATCCGGATCTTCTGGCCCCTCGAGTCCGCCATCCGAGCTCCTCTACGTGGTGATGTTGGCGACGCGGCCGGCGCCGACGGTGCGGCCGCCTTCTCGGATGGCGAAGCGGAGCCCTTCTTCCATGGCGATCGGCGCGATGAGCTCGACGGTCATCTCGGTGTTGTCGCCGGGCAT
>DASZJD010000112.1 GCA_035948415.1 Acidimicrobiia bacterium
CGTCGGCACCGCGTCCAGCCGAGCCGGGTCGATGGGCTCGCCCGTGACCTCGTCGATGCCATAGGTGCCGTCGGCGACGCGGCCGAGGGCGGCGTCGATCTCCTCGAGCTCGGTCTGCAGCGTCTCGAGGATCGAGAGGTCTCCGGTTCGCTGGAGGGTGTCGCTGGCGTTGTCGGCGGGATCGAACACGTTCGGCTGCGCGTCCGCCTCACCCTCGAGCTGACCGAGCCGGGTTCGCAGCTCGTTGGCCAGGCCCTGGACCCTGGCCCGCTCGGCTTCGAGCTGCTGACGCGCACGCTCGAGGTCGACGACCGGGCCGGACGACGCCGCGAGTCCCATAGCGACGCACCTACCCCCACAACGGGTTCGAGAAACGTGGCCCGGGCCGGTGTTGCGTGCGGGCGAGGCGCCGGTCAGGCCCGACGCGCGCACGAGCGTCCCGGGCCGGCACGGTTGCCGATCCGGGAACGGCTCATCGGGCCACGGTCGACGGGGTACTGCCGAGGGAGGTGTGGGAACCCGAGACCGGGGGACGAACCGCGACCTTGGTCGTACCCAGAGCCCGGGGACCGGGATGCCGCGGGCACGATCGCGAACGCGTCGGGATCCGCGGGTCGGCTCGGGGCGGGCTTATCTGAGAGCCTCCGCCTCGGCCGTGATTCCTGCCAGGCCGAGGGTCTCGCTCATCGTGGATGCCCGCGCGAGGAGTCTGGCGGCGCGGTCGGCGTCGCCAGGTGCGCTACGGGCCAGCAGCATGCGGGCGTAGGCGACTTGCGTGGATGCGGTCGCGGGCCGGGCCCCCATGCCGGTGTTGAAGGCGAGGGCGGCCTCGAAGTGGGCCTCGGCTGCTTCCCAACGACGCATGGTGGCGGCGAGCTGACCGAGACTGCGGGCCGCAGAGCCGACGGCCACGACGCTGGGGTTGGCCACGACGTTGTGATGGGCGTACGGCGCAAGCAGGTCATACAAGCGTGGGGCCCGGCGCTCGTCGCCGAGGAACACGCACGCCTCGGTCAGCTGGGAGAGACACACCAGGAGGTAGAACCCGGGCAGGTCGGCGAAGTCGTGGGCCGCGACCCGCTCGAACTCCTGCTGTGCTTCGGGCGCTCGTCCTTCGGCGCAGAGCAGGTCGCACAACGCGCACCGGAGCACCGGCAGGACGGGGTACCGATCGACTTGGGCCCGCAGCGCGCCTTCGAGCTCCCCCAGGCGCCCTTGGTGCCGGCGAACGTTGAGGAGTTGTGCGCCGAGCATGCCGAGCGCCGGCTCCGGCAGCTTCTCCTGACCGATCTCGAAGGCTTCGAAGGCCAGCCGCTCACCGTCGTCGAGCCGCCCCTCGAGGATGGCCCGCATGGCGCGCCGGAGAACCGGGAAGTAGCGGTACTGCGGTGAGCGCAGCTCGCCGCCCAGCTGTTCGAGCACCTCGATCTCCTGATCGACGCCGGTGATGTCGCCCAGCTCGAGGAGTGAGTTGCCGAGGTAGATGTGGGCCCAGTACTCCCGTGGCCGATCGCCGAGCTCGCGGGCCAGGGCCACGAGCTGGTGTTCCGTTTCCAGGTTCTCTTCCACGTAGTCGGGCCCGATGCGGGCCCAATAGAGCGCCTCCAACGCGCCCGCGAGCAGGACCCGGTCGCCGAGTTGCTCGGCGATCGCGAGTGCTCGACTGGCCGAAGGGAGCCTCTCCGCCACCGTGGCGTTGATGTGGAGGGTTCTGGGGATCCGGGCGAGGAGCAGGACGTGCAGGGCCGTCTCGCCGTCACCCAGGGCGTCGAGCGCCTCGCGGAGCAGCTGGGCCGCGGCGTCGACCGCAAGCTCGTCGGCGTATCCGACGGCGAGAAAGGTGGCGTCGTTGTAGCCAAGAGCGGCCCGGGCCAACAGCTCCGACCGTCCGTGACGCGACGCCGACGCGGCCGCCTCCGCGAAGGCCTCTCGGGCCCGCACCGACTCGCCGGCGCCGTAGAGTGCCTCCCCCAGGGCGACCAACAGCTCGGCTCGGGTCGCCTCGTCGCGTGAGTCCTCGAGCTCGACGAGCTGCAGCGCCCGTTCGGTCTGGCTCGCGGCCTCCTCGTAGGCGAGGACCCCCATCGCCCGCTCGGCGGCGTGGCGCGCGTAGCCGATGGCCTTGGCGACGCCTCCGCCCTCGGCTGCCTCGCCGAAGTGATGGGCGAGCTGAGCGAAGTAGGGCCCGAGGTCGGCCGATCGAAGCTCTTCGAGTACCTCGCCGACGCGGCGGTGCACGCGGACGCGGCGGCTCGTCGGGACCTCGTCGTAGAGGGTCTCGCGCACCAGGGCATGGACGAAGCTGTAGCGATCGAGGACGTCGGCGACCTCGGTGATCACCCGGGCGGTCGTCGCCTCCTCCATTGACGCCAGGACGTCGTCTTCGGGGACGCCACTGACGCGCCCGAGCACGTCGAGGTCGAAGTCGCGGCCGACCACGGAGGCCACCTGCAGCAGCCGGTCGGTTGTCTCCGTGAGCCGTGAGAGCCGCCGGCCGATGACCTCGCGCACCCCTTCAGGGATGCCGAGCTGATCGAGGCTGGCGTCATAGGCCCACTGCCCGTCGCGCCGGTGGATCACGCCGGTCTCGGCCAGGTGGCGCAGCACCTGGCCGACGAAGAACGGGTTGCCGTCGGTCTCGGCGTGCACCGCCCGGGCCAGGGCCCGCCCCGGCTCCTCGAGGGTCTGGCCCGCCGTCGCCTCGACGAAGGCCGTGACCCCGTCGGCGTCCAAGCCGTCCAGTGCGAGGCGCTCGACCCCCTCGAGGCGACGCAGATCGGCGAGGGTCTCGGCGAGGGCGTGGGTGCGACCGAGCTCGGTGTCGCGGTACATCCCGACGATCAACACGGCCGACGACTCGAGGTGCGCGACCAGGTGGCGCAACAGCAACAGGGTGGGCTTGGCAGCCCAGTGCAAGTCGTCGAGGACCAACAACACCGGGAGCCGCAACGAGGCGTCGGTCAGCAACCCACTGACCGCCTCAAAGAGCCGGTAGCGCTCGACCTCGGGCTCGGCCTGCAGCGGCGGAGCTGTCCTCGGTAGGCGACGGGGCAACTCCGGTACCAGACGACTGAGCTCGCCCTCGTGCGCTTCCACATGTCTCGCGAGCTCGTCGAGCGGGCAGGTGGCAACGTACGGGCGCAGCGCCTCGGCGAAGGGCTGATACGGGACCCCGAGGTCTTCGTCGCAGCGCCCGTACAAGACGGTGCCCCCCTCGTCATCGACCCGGCGCGCCAGCTCGGCCGCCAGGCGCGTCTTGCCCACGCCGGGCTCTCCCGCCACCATCACGATCCGTGGCGACCCGTCGGTCGCGTGTTTCCACGCGGTGATGAGTGACTCGAGGTCGGCACCCCGGCCGACGAAGAAGCCACCCGCGGCCGTGCGAAGGATGCCGGGGAGCGGAAGTGACGCGCCGGTCGGGCTCTCGGGGGCCTCAGCGAAGGGGGCTGGGAGATCGGGAAGACCCGGAGCCGCGAGTCCCAAGATCCGCTGCGCTCGGGTCAGGCCGGAGAGGACGTGCGATCCGAGTTCGACCAACGCTGATTGGTCCGGGAGGTCGTCTTGTACGAGCTCACCCGTCGACCGCGACACCAGGACCTGGCCGCCGGCGGCCAGACTCCGAATCCGCGCCGCCCGGTTGACCGTCGGACCGTAGTAGTCGCCGTCGCGTTCAAACGCTTCCCCCGTATGCAGCGCCATCCGTACCGACAACGGCGTGGACGCCGGCCAGGCCTCGCCCACCAGTGCCCGCTGGGCGGACAACGCCGCCGTCAGCGCATCAGTCGCCCGGGTGAACACCGAAAAGGTGCTGTCCCCTTCGCCACGCGCCTTCAGCACGGTTCCCCCGTGTGCGTCCACGGCGTCGTGAATCAGGGTGTCATGACGCGCGACCGCTTCAGCCATCGTCTTCGAGTCGCGCTCCCAGAGCGAGGTCGAGCCCACGATGTCGCTGAGCAAAAACGTCACCACCCCGCTCGGGAGCGTCGCGGTAGCGGGAGGACCCGCGAGCCGGGACGGCTGCCAGGCGAGGTCGGGATCCTGGGCTAGCACCGCCCGCTCCGTTGCCTGGAGCTCGGGCCCGGGTTCGATGCCGAGCTCCTGGGCGAGGGTCTCGCGGGCGCGCTGGTAGGCGCGCAGCGCGTCGGCCTGGCGGCCGGACCGGTACAGCGCCATCATCAGCTGGGCCCAGCGGTGCTCGCGGAGCGGCTCGGCGCTCACCATCGCCTCAAGATCGGCGACACACTCGGCGTCGGCTCCACACGCGATCCGGGCGTCCATCGCTTCTTCTTGGCCCCGGCGCCACAGCTCGTCCAGCCGAGCGGTCTCCGCGTCCGCGGGCGCCCACCCGCCCAGCTCCTCGAAGGGCCGCCCGCGCCACTCGGCGAGGGCCGCAGCAAAGATTGGGAGGCTCTCGGCGGGGCCCTCCCGCGCCGCGGTGGCGCGGGCGGCCCGAAGCCCGGACTCGAAGCGGGCCGTATCGACCGTCACGCGCTCACCGAGCGCGTATCCCAGCGGCGTGGTGCGGATGACGGCGGGGCCCAGCGCCTTGCGCAGGCGCAGCACGTGGTTCTGGAGCTGCTTGGTCGCCGAGCGCGGCGGACGGTCACCCCAGAGGGCGTCGACGAGTCGGTCGGTGCTCATCGCCTCGCCGGGGCTCAGGGCCAGCGCCGCGAGCAGGGCCTGTTCGCGGACACCGCCGACGGCGACCGCCCGCCCGTCCTCCAGGACCTGGAGCGGCCCCAGGACCCGAAACTCCACGCCGCCGCACCGTACTCCCAGCCCGACAGACCAAGACCGGACCAGATCCGGACCGGGCCCAGACCAACACGGCGCACGGTCAAGGCCACTCGACGAGAGGAAGGCACCATGAACCAGCGCACCCGACCCATCGTCCCCGCCGTTGCCGTGGCCGTCGCGCTCGGCCTCGGCAGCACCCTGCTGGTGCTGAGCAGCGGCGGTGCCAGCCCAGCCAAACCGGCCCGCGAACCGGCCGCGGCGTGCAAGCCACCGCCGGCATCCTGCGGGCGGGAGTCCCTCGACGGGCTCGCCATCGCCGCGGCGAACGAAGCGGCCCGGCGCATGCTCGAACTGCGGACGACGGGCACCACGACCGTGACGAGCCCGACACCGTGAGACGGGCAACGCAGCTGCCCAGGCCGGGACGACCACCGCGACGTTGCCAACCGCCGATAATTAGATGCGCTGCGGTGGCCGGACACTGCGCAGAGACGGGTGCTCCGATCCCGATCCGGGATCCTGGCGCCGAGCTCGCCCGGCGCTGTCCTACCGCGGCTGAGCCGTGACCGTCTCGGTGTCGCGCCCGGACCGCAGCAGCGTCCCCGGACGCTCGCCGGTCAGCTCGCCCGATCGAACGATCTCGACGCCGTTCACGAGCACCCGGTCGATGCCCTCCGCCCCGGCGTACAGACGTCCGGCGCCAGCGGGCAGATCGTTGCGCCACACCACCGGTGCCGGTGCCACGCGGTCTTCGTCGAAGAGCACGAGGTCGGCGCACCCGCCTTCCGCCACCCGGCCTCGGCCCTTGATGCCGTAGAGCCGGGCCTGCCGGTCGGTGAGGAGGTGCACGGCCTCCTCGAGCGGCATCAGGCCGCGCTCACGGCAGGCGCGCAGCATCGCGGTGCTGTACGAGAACGTCGAGAGCATGTCCAGGTGCGCACCCGCGTCCGACGCCCCGACCACGGCCCGCTCGTCGCGCCAGATGTCGCGACGCAGCTCCCACGAGGCGTCGTCGTTGCCGGCCAGCGGGGGGAGCAGCACGGTGCGGAGCTCGTCGGCCAAGACGACGTCGAGGAGGGCGTCGAAGGGCACCTGGCCCCGCTCGGCGGCGATGTCGCCGACGCGCCGGCCGACGAGACCCTCGTTGGCGGGCGCGAACGTCTCGACGATGGTCATGTTCTCCCACCTGGCCAAGCCGCGCAGCATGCCGGCCTCGTCGGAGGACGCCCGCTCCGCGAGCCGGGCCCGCTCGGCGGGGTCGGCGAGGGCGCGCATCTTCTCGGCCGGCGGCAGCGCCATCGTCTTGTTCCAGCCCGGCAAGGCGTCGAGGACGAAGCCGGCCTTGAACGTCAGGTGCGTGCGCATGACGTCCGGGACGGTCAGGGCGATCACGCGGCCGCCCCGCTCGGCGGCGTAGTCGGAGGCCTGGAGCGCCTGCCACGCCAGCTCGGCCCGCGCTGCGTTCGGCACGAGGACGTTCCAGTTCAGCGGGCGGTCAGCGGCCTCCGACATCCTGGCCATGAGCTCGAGATGCTGCTCCTTGAAGCCCCCGACCGCCGGGATGAACTCGAGGGTCGTGCCCTCGTGCCGGCCCGCCTCGCGCGCCAGCGCGACGAGCTCGTCCGGCGTCGCCGCGCGGGACGGCACCGGGTCGCCGTCGCCGTCGTTGTGGGTGGTCGCCTGCGACGACGAGAAGCCGAGGCCACCGGCGGCGATCGACTCGCCGAGCAGCCGGCTCATCGCGTCCACCTGCTCCGGTCGAGCCTCGTGCCCGACGGCGTCGTCGCCCATCACGACCCGGCGGATGGCACTGTGGCCGACCAGGAAGCCGGCGTTCACGGCGAGCGTCCCGTCGAGCCGGTCGAGGTACTCGCCGAAGGAGCGCCAGTCGTAGGGAACACCGGCGAGCAGGGCCTCGAGGGGCATGCCCTCGACGCGGGCGAGCATGCGGGTGAGGTACTCGACCTCGCTGGGCTCCACCGGCGCGATCGTGAAGCCGCAGTTGCCGCCGACGATGCTGGTCACGCCGTGGAACGGCGACGGCGTCGTCGCCGGGTCCCAGAGGACCTGGGCGTCGTAGTGGGTGTGGATGTCGATGAACCCTGGCGCGACGACCAGCCCGTCGGCGTCGATGGTCCGGGTCGCGTCCTCGTCCACCGCGCCGACGCCGACCACCCGCCCCGATCGGATCCCGACGTCGGCGCGGTGTCGGGGGCCGCCGGTCCCGTCGACCACCTCGCCACCGCGAATGACCACGTCCAGCACGGCGCGCCTCCTCCGAGCGGGTGTCCGAGCCACGTTAGCGTGGCGCCCGATCCGGCCCACCGGCCCGCGGACGGGAAGGCGTCGCCATGGGGACGATCGCGGTGACGGGCTCGGCGGGCGGCATCGGCGGCGCGATCCGACGGCGGATCGAATCGGCCGGGCACGCCGTGGTGGGCGTCGACCTGCGGGACGCCGACGTCCTCGCCGACCTGTCGACCGTGGACGGGCGCGCCGAGGCCGTGCTCGGCGTGCGCGCGGCGGCGCCGGCCGGGCTCGACGGGCTCGTGGTGGCGGCCGGCATCGGCGGGAGCACCAGCGCGCCGCCCTCGAAGGTGGTGCGGATCAACTACTTCGGTGCCGTCGCGCTCCTCGAGGGACTCCACGACGATCTCCTCGCCGGTCAGCTGCGGGGAGCGGTCGCGATCTCCTCGAACTCCGCGACCGCGGTACCGCACCCTGACCTCACGCTCGTCGAGCGGTGCCTCGCGGGGGCCGAGTCGGAGGCGGCGCGGCTCGCGGACACGATGGACGGCGAGGCCGTCTACGCCCTCGGCAAGCTCGCGCTGGCCCGAAAGGTGCGCCGCCTCGCGGTGGACTGGGCACCCCGGGTGCGCGTGAACGCGGTCGCGCCCGGCCCGGTCCTCACTGCGCTCACGAAGGCCGCGCTCGACCACCCGGTGACCGGCGATCTCATCCGGCAGTACCCGGTGCCGCTCGACCGGTGGGGGGAGCCCGAGGAGATCGCCGCTGCGGTCTGGTTCCTGCTGTCCGGCGACGCGGCGTGGATCACCGGCGCCGTGCTCTTCGTCGACGGCGGGACCGACGCGCTGCTGCGCGCCGACGGGATCTGAGGCGAGGGGCTCGTGTCCGCCTTCGAGCTGACCGGCGCCGACGAGGGACGCCACCAGGCCGGCGCCGAGCCGTTGTGGGGCGAGTCGTGGTACCACGACTTCGCGGCCGTCGACGGCTCCTACGGCGGCTACCTCCGCCTCGGCCTCTACCCGAACCTCGGCGTCCTTTGGTACTGGCTGCACCTCGTGCGGCGCGGCGAGCCGCTCGTGCTCATCCGAGACCACGCCGTCCCCTGCCTGGCGCCGGGCGCGCCCCTCGAGGTCACGGGCGACCGGTTCCGCGCCTCGTGGCGCTGCACCGAGCCGCTGCAGGCGTGGCGGATCACGACCGAGGGCACCGGCGTCGCCGTGCGCGACCCGGCGGCCGCGTTCCACGGCGAGGAGGGTCCCGACGTGGACGTGCGGGTCGACCTCGAGTGGCGAGGCGCGGCGCCGACGTTCCCGTACACCGAGACGACGCGGTACGAGCAGGCCGCGTGGGTGGCGGGCGAGGTCGTCGTCGGCGATCAGCGACTCGAGGTCCGGTGCCCCGGCGAGCGCGATCACTCGTGGGGGGTGCGCGACTGGTGGGCGTTCCCGTGGCTCTGGACGGCGGGGCGCCTGGAGGACGGGACGTGGTTCCACGCCGTCCGGTCGCTCGTCGCCGAGGCCGGTGACGCCAACTTCCAGACCGGCTTCGTCGTCGGCCCCGACGGAGCCCTGCGCCCGCTGACCCGCGTCGCGTTCACGCCGCGCCTCGACGACGAGAAGCTCTTGGTGCACGGCGACCTCGAGCTGGCCGACCTCGGTCTCGCCGTCACCGCCGAGCTGCAGGCGCCGGTGCTGCTCGTGGCGCCGGACGGGCGCGAGTCTCGGTTCCCCCGCGCCCTCAGCCGGTTCGAGGCCGCCGACGGCCGGGTCGGTCGCGGGTGGACGGAGCTGAACTGGCCCGACGGCTGGCCGCGCTGACCGCGCTCACATCTTGGCGATGATCCGCGTCGCGAAGTCCTCGCTCGCGGCGAGCTTGGCGTCGAGGGGGGACCGGTAGTCGCGGTCCCCGGACCTCGCGGCCAGCATCCACGGCGCGCAGACCATGTCGGTGACGCCGGCGTCCTCGAAGCGGCGGTACAGGTCCACGTCGGGCGGCGTCCCCAGGGCCAGGTAGATGGTGAAGGGCTCACCGGTCCGGCCGGCCGCCTGCAGCGCCGCCTGGACCTCCCCGAGGTACCGCCAGGCGTCGTCAGGCGGGTACGCGCCCGCCGCCACCCACCCGTCGCCGAGCGTCGCGGCCCGTCGGATCGCCGGCGGGCTGTGGCCGCCGACGTAGATCGGGATGGGACGGCTCGGGGCCGGGTTCATCTGCATCGCCGGCACGTCGTAGCAGGGCCCGTGGTACTCGACCCACCCCGACTGCCAGAGCGCGCGCAGGGCCGGGATCATGTCGTCGAGGCGCCGGCCGCGGGTGTGGAAGTCCTGCCCGGTGGCGTCGAACTCCTCCTTGCACCACCCCACCCCGACGCCGAACCGCACCCGGTCCCCGGAGATGACGGCGGCGGTCCCGACGAGCTTCGCCACCGTCACCAGGTCGCGGGCGGGCGCGATGTACACCCCGCTCGTGAAGGTCAGCGTCTGTGTCACCGCCGCCATCGCCGAGATCAGGCACCAGGTGTCGGGCCAGTCGGCCTCGGGGGACCAGATCGGGGACCCGTCCTCGTACGGCGAGTACGTGTACGGGCTGCGGAGCTCCCGCGGGTAGAAGAGGTGGTCCGACACGTAGACGCCGGCGTAGCCCATCCGGTCGGTGGCCTGACACAGCTCGAGCAGCTGGTCGGTCTCGAGGAACGCGACGGCCTGGTGGAATCGCATCCCGGCCCTCAGGCCGCGTCGTGGACGTGGTCGGGGCGAGGCCGCGGCAGGTCGAGGATGGCCGCGGCGTCGTCGCAGGTCGCGACGGGCCGGCCCGCGTCGGCGCACAGCGCCACCGCGTCGGCCACGAGCTCGCGGTTCGTCGGCGTGCGGGCGCCCGCGAAGTCCTCGAGCCCGACGTGCAGGTGCGCGCCGCGCTCGAGCGCCGCGCGCGCGACCGGGGACGCGAGCAGGTCGCCGCCGATCACCGCCACCGACCACGGCAGGACGCAGCCGTCGAGGAGCTCGCAGTACGCGTCGAGCGCCCGCAACGTCGGGGGCAGCCCGAACGGCGCGCCGCCGCGCTCCGAGCCGGTGGTCGGGTAGCCCTGCTCGCCGCCGAAGTAGAGCTTCACCATGGCGCCCCGCGGCAGCCGCCCGGCGCGGTGCCACACCAGCGCGGTGCGGAGCCACCCCGGCTCGAAGATGGCCATGCTGGGCCCGAGGCGGAGGCGGTGGCACACGTCGGCCTGGTGGCGGATGTCGCCGAAGGAGTTGGCGTACACGAAGCCGGGGGCGGCGGGGAGGTCGTCCTCGCCGACGCCGCCGAGGTTCACCGAGCCCGGATCGATGATGCCGATCCGGAGCTGGCCCGTCGCGGCCAGCGGCTCCAGGTGCGAGTACGCGCCGGTCACCCCCGGCCCGAAGTTCGTGGTCGGGTACAGCAGCGCGTCGGGGCGAGCCGCCAGCACCGGCGCCCACCCCTCCCGGTAGCGGGCGGCCGCCTCCTCGCCGGGCACCATCACGACGTCCACGTGGTTGTGGACGATCGCGGCCCCGGCGTCGAGGCAGTCGAGGGCGTCGCGGGCGATCTCGTGGGGGAGCCGCGGCACGGACGGGTTGCGCGCCTTCGTCGTCGTCCCGTTGATCGCGGCCTCGACGATGACGGCGTCCACCACCGTGCCCCTCCGTTCCCGAAAACTGTAACGTGTTGCAGCCCGGCGGGGGCCGACCGTAGCGTGCCGCGGGCGCCGAGGAAAGAGAAGGCGCGTGCACATCGACCTGACGCCCGAGCAGCGGGCGCTGCAGCGCGAGCTGCGCGACTACTTCGAGCGCCTCATGACCCCCGAGCGGCGGGCCCGGCTCACCGGCGGGGAGGCCGGCGGCCCGGCATACCGGGACGTCGTGCGCCAGATGGGCCGGGACGGATGGCTCGGCGTCGGGTGGCCAGCCGAGTACGGCGGCCAGGGTCGCACCCCGCTCGAGCAGTACCTCTTCTACGACGAGGCGAACCGCGCCGGCGTGCCGCTGCCGCTCGTCACGCTCAACACCGTCGGCCCGACCCTGATGCGCTACGGGGACGCGGACCAGAAGGCGCGCTTCCTCCCCCGGATCCTCGCCGGTGAGCTGCACTTCGCCATCGGCTACAGCGAGCCGGGCGCCGGCACCGACCTGGCCAGCCTCCGGACGCGGGCGGTCCGAGACGGCGACGAGTTCGTGATCAACGGCCAGAAGACGTTCACGACCGGGGCGCACGACGCCGACTGGATCTGGCTCGCCTGCCGCACCGACCCCGACGCGCCGAAGCACCAGGGCATCTCGATCCTCCTCGTGCCGACGGACACGCCGGGGTTCAAGCACACGCCGATCTGGGTCCTCGGCGGCGGCCACACCAACGCCACCTTCTACGAGGACGTGCGGGTGCCGGCCCGGAACCTCGTGGGCACCGAGAACGAGGGCTGGAAGCTCATCACCCGCCAGCTGAACCACGAGCGCGTGGCGCTCGGGCCCGCCGGTCGCCTGACGCGCCATCTCGACTCGGTGCGGCGGTGGGCCCAGGACACGAGGCTGGCGGACGGCCGCCGGGTCGTCGACCAGGAGTGGGTCCAGGTGACGCTGGCGCGCGTCCACGCCGTCGCCGAGGCGCTGAAGCTCGCCAACTGGCGGGTCGCCAGCGACCTGGCTGCCGGCGCGCTGAACCCCGCTAACGCCTCGTCGATGAAGGTGCTCGGCACCGAGGAGCAGACCCGGTGCCTCCGCCAGCTCATGGACGTCGTCGGCCCCGCCGGGTACCTCGTCGACGGCGCCCCGGGCGCGGTCCTCCGGGGCCAGCTCGAGCAGGCCTACCGCCAGGCCCCGGTCGGCACCTTCGGCGGCGGCGTGAACGAGGTCCAGCGCGAGATCATCCAGGTGGCCGGCCTGGGCCTGCCCCGCGCCCCTCGCTAGCTCGACCGGCGGCCCCGGCCGCCGGCTGAGCCGGTCTCGCCCTCGCCGTCGGCCGTCCTCGCCCTGGCCTCGGGCGGCCCGCCGCGCAATACTGTGGGGAATGGCGTTTCCCGAAACGGCAACCCTCGATCCCTGGCGGGACCGGGCCCTGGCCCGCTCGCTCGAGCCGGCTCGGGCTCGCTCGGCCGACCGCCTCGAGCGGCTCGTGGTCGCCGCTCGCGACCTCGCCAACGAGACCGGCAGCGCCTCGTTCACGGTGGCCCAGGTCGCAGCGCGCGCCGGCGTGTCCCTGAAGGTCGTCTACCGGTACTTCGCCAGCAAGGACGACCTGCTCGTGGCGCTGCTCGAGGAGGACAGCCGCATCGGCGCCGCCCT
>DASZJD010000113.1 GCA_035948415.1 Acidimicrobiia bacterium
ATCGGGATCGTGTTCGAGGACACGTTCCTGTTCACCGACAGCGTGGCCGAGAACATCGCCTTCGCCGAGCCCGACGCCTCGATGGACACGGTCCGCCACGCGGCACGACTCGCCGGCGCCGACGAGTTCGTCGAACGACTCCCCGACGGGTACGACACGCTCATCGGCGAGCACGGCTACTCGCTCTCGGGCGGGCAGCGCCAGCGGGTCGCCATCGCCCGAGCCGTCCTCGCCGACCCGAGGGTGCTGATCCTCGACGACGCCACCTCGTCGGTCGACCCGACGAAGGAGCACGAGATCCGCGCCGCGCTGCGTGACGTGATGCGCGAGCGGACGACGCTCATCATCGCCCACCGTGCCGCGACCATCGCCCTCGCCGACCGGGTCGTGCTGATCGACGAGGGCCGCATCGCGGCTGAGGGCACCCACGAGCAGCTGCTGGCGACCTCCGACCGCTACCGCCACGTGCTGGCCCAGGCCGGCGCGGCCGCCCCGGTGGCGGGAGCGGGCGACTGATGGGCGCCGACGCGCGCCGAGAGGCCTTCGCCAGCCACGAGGAGCTGCTCACCCGGGAGGACACCCAGCGGCTCGTGCGCCGGCTCTGGCGGCTCCTCGGCCCCTACCACCGACGCATCGGCGTCTCGCTCGCGCTGATCGTGCTCTGGACCGCCTGCATCCTCGCCGGCCCCGCGCTCGTGAAGCACGGCATCGACGCCGGCCTGCGGGGCAAGGACGAGGGGGCGCTCGACCTGGCCGCGGGCCTCTACCTCGGCGTGGCGCTCGGGGGCCTGGTCTTCGCCCGGGCCGCCATCTGGTCGGTGGCGAAGGTCGGGGAGCCGTTCCTGCGCGACCTCCGCAACCGGGTGTTCCGGCACCTCATGTCGCTCGACCTCGGCTTCTTCGAGCGCGAGCAGACGGGCCGCCTCGTCGCCCGCCTCACCTCCGACGTCGACGCCATGCAGGACCTCATCCAGATCGGGCTGGCCCAGTTCGCCCAGAACGTCTTCCTCTTCGTCGGCGCCGTCGTCGTCATCCTCGTGCTGTCCTGGAAGCTCGCTCTCTGCACCCTGATCGTCGTGCCGCCGGTCGTGTGGGCCAGCCGCTGGTTCCGCCGCGAGTCGAGCCGCGCCTTCCTCGAGGTGCGGGACCGGATCGGCGCCAACCTGGCCACGCTCCAGGAGGGCCTGGCGGGGGTGCGGGTCGTGCAGGCGTTCGGCCGTGAGCGCGCCTTCGCCCGCCGCTTCCGCGAGACGAACGAGGCCCAGTACGACGCCAACCTCGAGACCGTCCGCATCGCCACCCGCTACTTCCCGTTCATCGAGTACTGCGGCGTCGGCGGCACCGCCCTGATCGTCGGCCTCGGCGGGCTCTTCGCTGACCAGGGCATCGTGACCGTCGGCACCGTGGCCGCGTTCATCCTCTACCTCAACAACCTCTTCGAGCCGGTGCAGCAGCTCAGCCAGCTCTACAACACGCTCCAGCAGGCGGGCGCGGCGATGAAGAAGCTCGTGAACCTCCTCGACACCGCGCCGAAGATCGCCGAGGCGCCGGGAGCCGTCGACCTGGCGCTCGAGGGCTCGCTCGAGGTCGACCGGGTGTCGTTCCGCTACGGCGCCGGGCCGCTCGTGCTGCAGGACGTCAGCGTCACCGTCGAGCACGGGGAGCGGCTGGCGCTCGTCGGCCCCACCGGCGCCGGCAAGTCGACGCTGGCCAAGCTCATGTGCCGCTTCTACGACCCGGCCACCGGCGCCGTCCGCTTCGGCGGGGTGTCGCTCGCCGACGCCACGCTGGCGTCGCTGCGCGAGCGGATCGTCGTCGTGCCCCAGGAGGGCTTCCTCTTCGCCGGCACCATCCGCGACAACGTGCGGGTCGGGCGACCCGACGCCACCGACGCCGCCGTCGACGCCGCCCTCGAGGCCCTCGGCGTCCGGGAGCGGTTCCTCGCCCTCCCCGACGGGCTCGACACCGAGGTCCGGGAGCGCGGCTCCCGCCTCTCGGCGGGGGAGCGCCAGCTCGTGTCCCTCGCCCGGGCCGCGCTCGCCGACCCCGCGCTGCTCATCCTCGACGAGGCCACCTCGAACCTCGACCCCGGCACCGAGCACGACGTCGAGGCCGCCCTCGAGGCCCTGACCGGCGGCCGCAGCGTCGTGGTCGTCGCCCACCGGCTCTCCACCGCGGCGCGCGCCGACCGCATCGCGGTCGTCGACCACGGCCGGCTCCAGGAGCTCGGCCGCCACGACGAGCTCATCCGCCGCGAGGGTCGCTACGCGAGCCTCTGGGCCTCCTGGACGGCGGCGCAGGCCCGCGCCAGCTGAGGACGCCGGCGTGCGGGCCGCCGCGCCCGTCGCTACCATCGCTGGCTCCGGCCGCGCAGCGAAGTCCGGTGCATCCCGGCGCTGTCCCGCAACTGTGAAGCCGTCAAGGCGAGCCAGGCCGCCTGCCGGTCGGTGACGAACACAGCTCTCGAGGACAGAGCGGTTCGTCCGGCTGCGTGCCGGCGGAACGATCCCTCCTCGACCGAGAGGAGGACCCGTGCGTCGCCACCCCGCCCCCGACCCTCGGCTGGTCCCGTGAGCGGCGAGCGCGCCGGCCCCGACGTCACCGAGCCCGTCACCGAGGACCCCCGATCCGAGGGGCTCCGCCCGGCCCGGTCGCTCGTCCTCGTCAACACCGGCGACGGGAAGGGCAAGTCGACCGCGGCCTTCGGGGTCGTCATGCGCAGCGTGGCCCGCGGCTGGCGCGTGGCCGTGATCCAGTTCCTGAAGTCGGGGAAGTGGCACGTCGGGGAGGAGGACACGGCGAAGCGGCTCGGCGTCGACTGGTGGGCCATCGGCGAGGGCTTCAGCTGGGACTCGAAGGACCTCAGCGAGGACCAGGCCGTGGCCCAGGAGGCGTGGGCCCACGCGGCCCGGGTCATCCGGGCCGGCGAGCACCGGCTCGTCGTCCTCGACGAGCTGACCTACCCGCTGAACTGGGGCTGGCTCGACGTCGACGGCGTCCTGGCCACGATCCGCGACCGTCCCCCCGACGTGAACGTCGTCGTGACCGGTCGCGACGCGCCCGCCGCGCTCGTCGACCTGGCCGACACCGTGACCGAGATGCGCAGCGTGAAGCACGCCTACGACCGCGGGATCGTCGCCAAGAAGGGGATCGACTACTGATCCCGGACCGGCCCCGGTCCGAGGCCACACCCCCGGGCCTCGGCGCGAGCCGGCCGGGCCTCCCGGTCCTGGTGTGGCGGCTCGACCCGCCCCGACTGGCGTGCGCGTCGACGGTGGTCGGCGGCGGGATCGGGGCGCGCCGCTGGGTCCTGAACGCGCAGGTGCCCGCCGACGAGCCCCCGGCCGACCCGGGCCGCTTCCTCGTCGGCCTCGCCCGCGCCCTCGGCTGCTCGGGCGCCGGCGTCGGGTTCCTGACCGCGGCGCCGGTCGACGCGTGGTCCGACGGCGCCAGCGGCGACGTCACCGCGATCGCGACCGTCGGCCTCACCCACCCGGCCTGGGCCGCGGCGCCATCACCCGCCGAGTCGGCGTCGCCGCCCGCGGCCGGGACCGTGAACGTCGTCGCCTTCGTCCCGGCCCGGCTGGCGCCGGCGGCGCTGGTGAACGCGGTGATGACCGTGACCGAGGCCAAGACCCAGGCCCTGCTCGAGCACGGCGTGCCCGGCACCGGCACCCCGACCGACGCCGCGTGCGTGCTGGCGCCGACCGCCGGCGCCGCCGAGCCCTACGCCGGGCCCCGCTCCCGCCTGGGTGGCCACCTCGCCCGCGCCGTGCACGCGGCCGTCGCCGCCGGCGTGGAGCGCCACGGGTGGACCGAGGCCCGGTGATCACCCTCGTGATCGGCGGCATCCGCTCCGGCAAGTCGACGCTCGGCGCTCGCCTCGCCGGCCGACTCGGCGACGCGGTCACCGTCGTGATCCCGGGCACGTTCCCCGACGACCCCGACCTGGCCGCGCGCGTCCGCGCCCACCAGGCCGGGCGGCCGGCGTCGTGGACGACCCTCGAGTGCGGCGACGCGCTCCCGGCGACCCTCGCCGCCACGGTGGGGCCCGCCCTCGTCGACTCGCTCGGCACCTGGGTGGCCCAGGTCCCGGGCTTCGCCGCCGACGCCGCCGCGCTCATCGACGCCACGACGACCCGAGCCGGGCCGACCGTGCTCGTCACCGAGGAGGTCGGGCTCTCCGTCCATCCGCCGACCGAGAGCGGCCGGCGGTTCGCCGACGCGCTCGGCGCGCTGAACCACGCCGTCGCTGCCGTCGCCGATGACGTGCTGCTGTCGGTGGCCGGACGGGCCCTGACCCTCCCGGCCGACCCGGGGGGCCGGTGCTGATGCGCGAGGCGCTCGCCTTCCTCACCGTCGTCGGCCGCCCCGCGACGCCGACGCCGCGCGCCCTGCGCTGGTTCCCGATCGTCGGCGCCGCGGTGGGGGCCGTGGTCGGCTCGGTGTGGTGGCTCGCCGACCGGGCCTTCCCCGCCCTGCTCGCCGCCGCGCTCGCCGTGGCCGCCGACCTGGCGCTCACCGGGCTCCTCCACGCCGACGGCCTCGCCGACGCCGCCGACGGCCTGCTGCCGCACGCGGCGCGCGATCGTCGGCTCGAGATCATGCGCACGCCCGGGGTGGGCGCCTTCGGCGTCGTCGTCCTCGTCGTCGTGCTGGTGACGCGGGTCGGCGCGCTCGCGGCGCGGCCCGCCGACATCGGCCTGATCGTCGGCCTGTGGTGCGCGTCCCGCACCCTGGTCGCAGTGGCGCCGGCGTGGCTCCCGTACGCGCGCGACGCCGGGCTGGCCTCGACGCTCGTGGCCGCGCCCGCCTCGCCGGTGGTGGGGCTGGCGCTCGCGCCCGCGGGCGCGCTGGCGGTCCTCACCGTCGGGTGGGTCGGCGCCGCCGCCGTCGCGGTCGCCCTGGTCGCGGGCGGCGCCGTGCTCGCGCTCGGGCGGGTCCGGCTCGGCGGCTTCACCGGAGACGTGCTGGGCGCGGCGATCGTCGTTGGCGAGACCGCGGGCCTCGTGGTGGCCGGGGCCCGATGGTGACGTCGGTGTCACGCCGGCTGCTCGGCGCCGCCGCCGGGCTCGTCGCCGACCGGTGCTGGGGCGAGCCGCCGGCGCCGGTGCACCCCGTGGCCCAGTTCGGCCGGCTCATGACCCGGGTCGAGGACGCCGTGTACGCCGACGACCGAGCGAGCGGCGCCGTGTACGCGTCGGTGGGGCTGGCGGCCGCGCTCGCGGCCGGGGTCGCCGCCGGCTCGACCGCGCTCGGTGTCGCGGTGTCGGCCTCGGGTCGCGCCCTGCGCCAGACCGCCCGCGACGTCGCCGCCGACCTGGCCGCCGGCGACCTCGACGCCGCCCGGGCCGCGCTGCCCGCCCTGGCCGGCCGCGACCCGGCCGCGCTCGACCCGTCGGGCGTGGCCGCGGCGGTCGTCGAGTCGGTGGCCGAGAACACCGTCGACGCCATCGTGGCGCCGGCCCTCTTCGGCGCCGCGCTCGGCGCCCCCGGGGTGGCCGCCCACCGGGCCGTGAACACGCTCGACGCGATGGTCGGGCACCGCTCCCCGCGGTACCGGCGGTTCGGGTGGGCCGGCGCGCGCCTCGACGACGTCGCCGCGTTCGTGCCGGCGCGGGTCACGGTCGCGCTCGTCGGCGCCTGCCGGCCGGGCCGGGCCGCGGCGGTGCTCGGCGCGGTGCGGCGGGACGCACCCGCGCACCCGTCCCCGAACGCCGGCGTCGCCGAGGCCGCGTTCGCCGGCGCGCTGGGCCTCGAGCTCGGCGGGCCCACCCGCTACGCCTCGCACCTCGAGGACCGTCCCCGGCTCGGCGCGGGGCCCCGTCCGGGCGTCGACGACATCGCGCGCGCCGCCCGCCTCGCCGACGAAGTCGAGCTCCTGCTCGTGGGTCTCCTCGCCGCGGCCGGGCTCGGGGCGCGGTTCCGGCGCCGGGGCGCACGATGAGGGGGCAGACCCGGCTCCGCCCCGGCCCGCACGGCGGCGACGGCGCCCGACTCGCGGCCGCGCTCGGCGTGAGCCCCGACGCCGTCCTCGACCTGTCGGCCAGCCTCAACCCGTGCGCGCCCGACGTCGCCGCGCTCGTCGCCGCGCACGTCGGCGCCGTCCGGCGCTACCCGGACATCGAGGCGCCGACCGAGGCGCTCGCCGCCGCGATCGGGGTGCCGGCGACCCGGGTCGTGCTGACGAACGGCGGCGCCGAGGCCATCGCCCTCGTCGCGGCCGAGCTGCCCGTGGGATGGGTCGACGAACCCGACTTCTCCCTCTACGCCCGCCACCTGCGGGTCCGGGACCGGCGCGCCCGCCGGTGGCGGTCGAACCCCCACAACCCGACCGGACGGCTCGCGGCCGCCGGCGACTCGGCCGACATCTGGGACGAGGCCTTCTACCCGCTGGCGACGGCGACGTGGACGCGCGGCGACCCCGACGCCGTCGTCGTCGGCTCGCTCACGAAGGTCTTCGCGTGTCCGGGCCTTCGGGTCGGCTACGTGCTGTGCCCCGCCCCCGACCTCGCCGAGCGCCTCCGCGAGCGGCAGCCGCGATGGTCGGTGAACGGGCTGGCGTGCGCGGTGCTCCCGACGCTGCTCGCCCGGGCCGATCTCGCCGGCTGGGCGTCGGCGGTCACGCGCCTGCGCCGCGAGCTCGGGGCGCGGCTCCGCACCGCGGGGCTCGAGCCGGAGCCCTCGGACGCCGGCTTCGTGCTCGTCCGGCGCGCCCCGGGGCTGCGCGACCACCTGGCGCGCCGCGGCGTGCTCGTCCGGGACACCGCGTCGTTCGGGCTCGAGGGCGGCGTGCGGATCGCGGTGCCCGACCGATCGGGCCTGACCCGGCTCGAGGGCGCGCTGCGCGGGTGGGCGCGATGACGACGACCGACGACGTCGGCGCGGCGTCGGCGCCCCTCGACGGCGCCGCGGTGGCGGCGGCCCGGGCCCGGCTCGACCGGCTCACGAAGCCGCCCGGGTCGCTGGGCCGCCTCGAGGACCTCGCCGCCCAGCTGGCGGGGATCGCTGGCGCCTGCCCGCCGCCAGTCCCCGCGCGCCCGGCGGTGGCGGTGTTCGCGGCCGACCACGGCGTCGTCGCGTCGGGGGTCACGCCGTGGCCGCAGGAGGTCACGGCCCAGATGCTGGCGAACTTCGTGGCCGGCGGCGCCGCCATCAACGTCATCGCTCGGCAGGTCGGGGCCGCCGTCCACGTCGTCGACGTGGGCGTGGCCGGCGACGTGCGGGCGCTGGAACCCGTCGAGCACCGCAAGGTGCGAGCCGGCACCGCTGACCTCGCCGTCGTCGCCGCGATGACGGCCGCCGAGGCTCGCGCCGCGATCGACGTCGGCCGCGACGTCGCGGCCGCGCTCGTCGCCGACGGGCACGACGTGCTCGTCACCGGCGACATGGGGATCGGGAACACCACGGCGTCGGCGGCGGTGATCGCGGCGCTGACCCGGCGACCGCCGACGAGCGTCACCGGGCGCGGGACGGGCATCGACGACGCGACGCTGCGCCGCAAGACCGAGGTCGTGGCCGCGGCGACGGCGCGGCTCGGCGGCCGGGTCGACCCCGTGTCGGTGCTGGCCGAGGTCGGCGGGCTCGAGATCGCCGCCCTGGCCGGGTTCATCGTGGGCACCGCCGCCGCGAGGCAGCCCGTGATCGTGGACGGCGTCATCGCCCTGGCCGGGCTCCTGGTGGCCGAGGCCCTCGCGCCCGGGGTGGCCGCCCGGTGCGTGGCCGGCCACCGCTCGACCGAGCCGGGCGCGACCGCGGTCCTCGAGCACCTCGGGCTCGAGCCGCTGCTGGACCTGTCGATGCGCCTCGGCGAGGGAACGGGCGGCTGCCTCGCGGTGCCGATCGTGCAGGCCGCGGCGCGGCTCCTCACCGAGATGGCGACCTTCGACGAGGCCGCGGTGGCCGACGACCCGATCGCGGGGTGAGCCGCGACCGGCGCGCGCGCCCGCAGTACCGTTCCCGCGTGGCGACGCGCACCCAGCCGTTCGGCACCGGCAAGCGCGAGAGCCACGACGCCCGCGACTTCTACGCCCGGTTCGCCACCCCCGAGATCTCCGACGACGACGCCGTGCAGCCATGCTCGGTGCGCGACCAGCTGTTCTGCGGCGACGCGCGCGCGATGACCGCGGTCGACGACGGCTGCGTCGCGCTCGTCGTCACGTCCCCGCCCTACTACGCCGGCAAGGAGTACGAGCGGGCGCTCGGCGAGGGCCACGTCCCCGCGTCCTACGTCGAGTTCCTCGCCATGCTGCGCGACGTGTTCGCGGAGTGCCGGCGGGTCCTCGAGCCCGGCGGCCGGCTGGCGGTGAACGTGGCGAACCTCGGCCGGCGCCCGTACCGGTCGCTCTCGGCCGACGTCATCCGGATCCTCGAGGAGGACCTCGGCCTGCTGCTCCGGGGCGAGATCGTGTGGCGCAAGGCCAAGGGGGCGACCGGGTCGATCGCCGTCGGCTCCTACCGGTCGGCGTCGAACCCGGTCCTCCGGGACGTCACCGAGCGGGTGGTGGTGGCCAGCAAGGGCCGCTTCGACCGGGCGGTGCCGAAGAAGGAGCGGCAGCGGCGCGGCCTGCCCCACGAGGACACCGTCACGAAGGAGGCGTTCTTCGAGTCGACCCTCGACGTCTGGGAGATCCGCCCCGAGCACGCCCGCCGGGTCGGGCACCCGGCGCCGTTCCCGGTCGAGCTCCCGGAGCGGCTCATCCACCTCTATACGTACCGGGGCGACGTCGTCCTCGACCCCTTCCTCGGCTCGGGCTCGACCGCGGTGGCGGCGGTGCGAGCCCGCCGGCACTACGTGGGGTACGACACCGATCCGCAGTACGTGGCGCTCGCCGAGGCCCGGGTGGCCGCGAGCCGAGACCAGGCGCCGCCGGGCGCCGACGGCCCCGAGCCGTAGCGGTCGCGCCCGGCGCGGGTCGGCCCGGCGGCGTCAGCCTGGCCCGGCCGCGAACAGCGACTCGACCACGGCCACGTGGGCCGGCGCCCCCTCGACCGCCAGCGGACCGGTGGCGCCCGCGTCCTGGCCCCGCCGGCGGCCGAGCAGGGCCAGCGCCGAGCCGCGCACGGTCACGTCGGCGTCGGGCTCGGCGTCCGGGGTCACCCGGACCCGGGCCAGCTCGCGCTGCCCCGCCTGCTCCTCGGCGATGCGGAGGGTCCAGGCGCCCTCGTCGAGCACGAGCGCGATCGACAGGGCGTGATCGGGGAGGGCCTCGACGCGGAGCAGGCTCTTGAGGCCGAGCGGCAGGAGGTGCCACGGCACCACGTCCCCGCCCGGGCCGTCGAGGAGGTCGAGGCCGAAGCGCGAGAGCTCGTAGACGGCGGGCTCCAGCGCCTGGCCCCGGTCCGTCAGCTCGTAGACCGTCCGCGCCGCCGGCGGCGGCAGCCGGCGGCGGCGGACGAGGCCGGCCGCCTCGAGCGCCCGGAGCCGCCGGCCCAGGAGGTTCGACCACATGCCGGGCAGGTGCTCGAGCAGGTCCGAGTACCGCTGGGGGCCGACGAGGAGCTCGCGGGCGATGAGCAGCGTCCACCGCTCGCCCAGCAGGTCGAGGGCGCGGGCGACGGGGCAGAACTGGCCGTACCGACGCTCCCCCACGTCACGCGACGTTATCTCGATGTTTCCCTTGTCAGATGGAAAATCCGACGGTACGTTCCCGCCATGACCACCAAGACCGAGTACCCGCCGGGCACGCCGTGCTGGGTCGACCTCGCCACGACCGACCCCGCGGCAGCCAAGAGCTTCTACGGGCCCATCTTCGGGTGGACCTTCGACGATGAGGGCGGCGACCCGGGGAACCCGTACTCGCTCGCGCTCCGGAACGGCCAGGTCGTCGCCGGGCTCATGGCCCAGCCCCCCGACATGAAGGCCGCCGGCGCGCCCCCGATGTGGTCGACCTACGTGGCCGTGACCGACGCCGACGCGACCGCCGGGCTGATCGAGAGCTCGGGCGGCACGGTCATGTCCCCGCCGTTCGACGTCATGGACGCGGGTCGCATGGCGGTGGCGGCCGATCCGACCGGCGCCGTCTTCTGCCTCTGGCAGGCCAAGAACCACGCTGGCGCCGCGGTCGTGAACGAGCCCGGGTCCCTCAGCTGGAACGAGCTGCTCACGCCGGACGTCGACCGCGCCGCCGCCTTCTACAAGGCGGTCTTCGGGTGGGAGGCCAACAACCTCGAGATGGGCCCCATGCGCTACACCGAGTTCCGGCTCGGCGGCGCGCCGGTCGCGGGCGGGACGAAGCCGCCGATGGAGGGGATCCCGCCGAGCTGGTTCGTGTACTTCGCCGTCGCCGACGCCGACGCCACGGTGGCCGACGCCAAGGGCCGCGGCGCGCAGGTCCTGAGCGAGCCGATGGACATCCCGCCCGGCCGCTTCGCGGTGCTCACGGACCCGCAAGGCGCCGCGTTCAACGTGATCAAGCTCGCGACCCCGGCCGGCTGACGACCGCGCCGAGACGGCGCGACCGGCCCCGTACCATCGGGGCAGCCATGATCGGCTCCTTCGCCGTGCTCGGCGCGACCTCCGACGCGACGCGCAACCTGTACGTGCTCACGGCCTTCGGTGGCGGGATCATCTCGTTTCTGTCCCCGTGCGTGCTTCCGATCGTGCCGGGCTACCTGAGCCTCATGTCCGGGCTCACGATCGGCGAGCTCGCAGAGGCGCGGTCCCGGGCGCTGCGGCGCATCGTGGTGAACACGGCGCTGTTCGTCTCCGGCTTCACCGCCGTGTTCGTGATCCTCGGCCTCGTCACGACCGCGGCCGGCAAGACGCTGTTCGAGAACCAGGTGACCCTCACCCGGGTCAGCGGCGGGCTCGTCCTGCTCATGGCGGCCTACCTCGCCGGCTCGCAGCTGCTGACGACGCCCCGCCTGTACCAAGAGTTCCGGTTCCACCCGCACCTGGAGCGGTTCGGCCCGGTCGCCACCCCCGTCGCCGGGGCCGCCTTCGGGCTCGGGTGGACGCCGTGCATCGGACCCGTGCTCGGCACGGTCCTCAACTTCGCGGCCCAGGGCCGGGACGTCGGCCGGGCCAGCGTCCTGCTCACCGCCTACTCCCTCGGGCTCGGCGCGTCGTTCCTCGTCGTCGGGCTCGCGTTCGGCCGGCTGGCGACGCCGCTGGCGTGGGTGAAGCGGCACTCCCGCGCGATCACGCTGGCCTCCGCCGGTCTGCTCGCGGTGTTCGGCGTGATCCTGCTCGCGAACCAGCTACCCCAGGTGACGGCACGCCTCAGCGACGCCATGCGAGCACTCGGCTTGGAGAGCCTCGTCAACAGCGGCTGACCGCTCCGGCTCAGCGCTCCTCGTCCTCGACCGGCGCTGGCGTCGCTTGCTCGATGGCGTCGGCCTCGGGCACCTCGGGGTCGTCCGGCACCGGCTCCATCTCGGCGTCGTCCTCGACCGATCGGTCGTCGTCGCCGTGGTGCTCCGCGTCGCGCTCCATCAGGCCGCCGCAGCCTGGGTCGGCTCCGTCACCGCCTGGGTTTCGGGCCCGAACGGGGACGGGACGGTGCGTCTCCCCGAACCGAGGCGCCGCCCGACGGTCGAGCGACCGTCGCTGGCGCCGCCGTCCCGCTTCGTTGATGGCTGGTGCATTGTCCCGTCGAGGCCCGCGGCCTTCGTCTGGCACAGCGACATGGCCTCTCCCATTTCCAACCTGGTTCGGACCCTACCGGACCTGGCCCGTCGTGCCGGCGGTCGAGCCACCCGCCCCGCTTCCCAGGCGTCCTCGGTTCGCCCGGCTGGTACCGTTGGGGCGCGACGCGGGGTGGAGCAGTCTGGTAGCTCGTCGGGCTCATAACCCGAAGGTCGCGGGTTCAAATCCCGCCCCCGCCACCAACGCACACACAGAGGCCCCCGAACCCATCAGTTTGGGGGCCTCTGCCGCGTGCGGCTCGTCAACCCGAGGGCACAGAAGCGCCCGGGTTCAAGTCT
>DASZJD010000114.1 GCA_035948415.1 Acidimicrobiia bacterium
TGGGCGCCGACTGGTACGAGCGGGGCGGCGTGTTCGCGGGCACCAACCTCAACAAGCGGGATGTGACGCTGGACCTCACCACCGCCGAAGGCCGGGCGCTGCTGCGGCCGCTCCTCGAGCGGGCCGACGTGCTCCTCGAGAACTTCTCGGCCCGGGTGGTCGAGCAGTTCGACCTCGGCTACGAGCAGGTCCGCGCCCTGAAGCCGGACATCGTCATGGTGCGCATGCCGGGGTTCGGGCTCGTCGGACCGTGGCGCGACTATGTGGGCTGGGCCATGGTGATCGAGCAGGCCACGGGCATGGCCAGCGTGACCGGCCCGGCGGCGCGGCCGATGCACCCGGGCGGGCTCGCCGACCCCGTCATCGGGATGCACGCCGCCGTCGCCGTGCAGGCCGCGCTCCGACACCGGGAGCGCACCGGCGCCGGGCAGCTCATCGAGGTCGCCCAGCTCGAGACCGGCGCCAACCTGACCGCGGAGCTCGTCCTCGAGTGGTCGGCGCGCCGGCGCGTCGTGCCGCGGCTCGCCAACCGCGACCCGCACGTCGCGCCCCAGGGCGTGTACCCGTGCCCGGCGGGGGAGCGAGGCCCGGAGTGGGTGGCGATCACCGTCGCCGACGACGACCAGTGGGACGCCTTCGCCGCCACGCTCGAGCGGCCCGACTGGCGCGCCGACGCCGCCCTGGCCGACGCCGCCGGCCGGCGCGGCCGGCAAGCCGAGCTCGACGCTGCCGTCGCGGCGTGGACCGAGGCCCGGCCGGTCGGCGAGACCGTCGCCGCGCTCACCGGCGCGGGCGTACCCGCGGCCCGGGTGCTCACGGTGCCGTGGATGTTCGATGACCCGCAGCTCGCCGCCCGCGGCTACTACGTCGCCCTCGACCACCCGCGCACGGGTCGCCGGCGCTACCCCGGCTGGCCGATGCGCTTCTCCTTCTCCGACGTCCAGCAGCGCTTCGGCGCCCCGACCCTCGGCCAGCACAACGCCGCCGTCCTCGGCGGCGAGCTCGGCCGCTCCGCCGACGAGCTGGCGGCGCTGGCCCGCGCCGGGGTCATCGGCGACCGGCTGGCCACGTGAGCGCCGGTGGCAGGCTCACGCCGCCGCCGGTAGATTGAAACGCGTTCTATGTTTCTCGGGTACACCGACGAGCAGCGGGCCCTGCGCAAAGAGCTCCGCGAGTACTTCGCCGCCCTGCTGACCCCGGAGGTGCGCGCCGAGCTCGGCCACGCCGGCGAGGGCAACCCGCAGTTCCGCGCCCTGGTCCGGCGCCTCGGCGCCGACGGCTGGCTCGGGCTCGGCTGGCCGAAGCAGTACGGCGGGCAGGGCCGCGACGCCATCGACCAGTTCATCCTCTTCGACGAGGTGCAGCGGGCCGGCGCCCCGTTCCCGTTCGTGACCGTCAACACCGTCGGGCCGACGCTCATGGCCTTCGGCACCGAGGAGCAGAAGCACCACTACCTGCCGGGGATCCTGAGCGGCGACATCAACTTCGCCATCGGGTACACCGAGCCGGAGGCCGGCACGGACCTCGCCTCGCTCCGCACCCGTGCCGTCCGTGACGGCGACGAGTGGCGCATCAACGGCAACAAGGTGTTCACGAGCGGCGCCAACCAGGCGGACTATGTCTGGCTGGCCTGCCGCACGGACCCCGAGGCGCCGAAGCACAAGGGCATCTCGATCATCATCGTGTCAACCGACTCGGCCGGGTTCTCGTGCACGCCCATCGTCACCGTCGGGAGCAACGTCACCCAGGCCACCTACTACGACGACGTGCGGGTCCCGGCGGGGAACCTCGTCGGCGAGGTGAACGGCGGCTGGCGCCTGATCACGAACCAGCTGAACCATGAGCGCGTGGGCCTCGCCGCGCTCGGCGGCCTCACGCACCGCCTCTACGACGACGTCGTCGACTGGTGCCGGACCACCGATTCCGGCGAGGGGCTCGGGCGCACCATGCTCGACGTGCCGTGGGTGCAGCTGGACCTCGCTCGCGCCCACGCGCGGCTCGAGGCGATGAAGCTCCTGAACTGGCGCATGGCCGCGGCGGTGGCCGCCGACCGGCTCACGCCGAGCGACGCGTCGGCGGCGAAGATCTACGGGGTCGAGACCCAGGTCGAGGCCTGCCGGCTCTTCCTCGGCATCCTCGGCCCCGTCGGCTACCTGCGCGAGGGCTCACCCGGCGCGGCCCTGCACGGGGAGGTCGAGCGCGCCGCCCGCGCCGCGCAGATCAACACCTTCGGCGGCGGGGTGCTCGAGGTGCTCCGCGAGATGGTGGCCAGCGCCGGTCTCGGCATGGCCCGCCGGGCCCGGTAGGAGGCGGCGTGACGACGACCGACACCGACGAGCGGGCGGCCTTCCTCGCCCGGCTGCGCGCCTACGAGGGCCTCGAGGTCGGCGTCGAGGTGGGCGCCGACGCGGTGAACCAGCCGATGATCCGCCACTGGGTGGAGGCGATCGGCGACGAGAACCCCGTCTACGTCGACCCCGACGCGGCCGCCGCCTCGGTCCACGGCCAGGTGATCGCGCCGGCGGTGATGCTCCAGGCCTGGGTGATGCGCGGCCTCCGCGGCCGGCCGACGGCCGGCGGGTCACCCCGCGACGACCTGCTGCAGCTGCTCGACGACGCCGGCTTCTCCTCGGTCGTCGCCACGAACTGCGAGCAGGAGTACGACCGGATGCTCCACCCCGGCGACCACCTGCGCACCCGAACCGTCATCGACTCGATCTCGGAGGAGAAGCGGACCGGCCTCGGCGTCGGGCACTTCGTCACCACCCGAGTCGAGTACGAGACGCTTTCGGGGGAGCCGGTCGGGCGCATGCTGTTCCGCATCCTGAAGTTCAAGCCCGGCACCGGTCGCCCGGCGCCGGCGGACGACGGGCCGGCCGCGAAGCCCCGCCGACCCCGCCCCGCGATCACGCCCGACAACGCCTTCTGGTTCGAGGGCGCGAAGCAGCACCGCCTCCTCATCCAGCGGTGCGACCCCTGCGGCGCGCTGCGCCACCCGCCCGAGCCGCGGTGCGCGGCGTGCGGCTCCTACGAGTGGCACGCCCAGGAGGCGAGCGGGCGCGGCACCGTGTACAGCTTCGTCGTGAACCACTACCCGCAGGTCCCGGCCTTCGACTACCCGCTCCCGGTGGGCCTCGTCGCGCTCGAGGAGGGAACCCGGCTCGTGGCCGACCTCGTCGGCTGCGACCCGTCGGCGATCACGATCGGCATGCCCGTCGTCGTCGAGTGGCAGGACCTCGATCCCGACCTCACGCTGCCGGCCTTCAAGCCGGCGCCGTAGGCGGCGGCGTGGACTTCACCCTGAACGAGGAGCAAGCGGCGGCGGGCGAGCTGGCGGAGCAGGTCTTCCAGGGCTCGGTCACCCCCGAGCGCGTGAAGGCGGTCGAGGCCACCGACGAGCGCGTCGACCGGAACCTGTGGCGCGCGCTCGCCGACGCCGGCCTGCTCGGCCTGTGCCTGCCCGAGGACGTCGGCGGCAGCGGCCTCGGCGCCCTCGAGCTCTGCCTGGTGCTCGAGCAGCAGGGCCGAGTCGTGGCCCCGGTGCCGCTCTGGGCGACGCTGGCGCTCGGCGCGCTGCCGATCGCGGAGTGGGGGACCGCCGAGCAGCGCCAGGCCTGGCTGCCCGGCGTGGCGCGTGGGGACACCCTCCTCACCGCCGCGCTCGCCGACCGGGGCACGAACGACCCGCGACGTCCCTCGGTCCGGGCCCGCCCCGACGCCGCCGGCTGGCGGCTGGACGGGCTGAAGCTGGCCGTGCCGGCCGCGCACGTCGCGGCGCGGGTCCTCGTCCCCGCCCGCACCCCCGACGGGGTGGCGGTGTTCCTCGTGGACCCGCGAGGACCCGGCGCCGGGCTGGACCGGGCCGTCACCACCAACCGAGAGGTCCACCCGCACCTCCAGCTCGACGGCGCCCCCGGCGAGCCGCTCGGCGCGCTGGACACCGGCGCCCGCGCCCTGTCGTGGATGGTGGAGCGGGCGCTGCTCGGCCTCTGCGCCCTCCAGCTCGGGGTGTGCGAGGCGGCGGTGCGGCTCGCCGCCGACTACACGTCGACGCGGGTCCAGTTCGGCCGGCCCCTCGCCGCGTTCCAGGGCGTGGCGCTCCACGCCGCCGACGGCTACATCCTGACCGAGGCCATCCGGGTCACGATGCTCCAGGCCGCGTGGCGGATCGACGCCGGCTGGGAGGCCACGAGCGAGGTGCTGGTGGCCAAGTGGTGGGCGTCGGACGCCGGCCAGCGGGTCGTGCACATCGCCCAGCACCTGCACGGCGGGATGGGCGCCGACGTCGACTACCCCGTCCACCGCTACTTCCTCTGGGGGAAGCAGATCGAGGACACGCTCGGCGGGGCCAGCGCCCAGCTGGCCCGCCTCGGCGAGACCCTCGCAGGAGCCGCCCGATGACCGCCACCACCTCGTTGCACGCCGGCGACGTGAGCGTCGGGGACGAGCTGCCACCCCTCGACATCCCACTGACCCGAACCCTCATCGTCGCCACCGCGATCGCGTCCCGCGACTACCAGGACGTCCACCACGACCCCGGCTTGGCCCAGGAGCGGGGCTCGAAGGACATCTTCATGAACATCTTGTCGACGAACGGGTTCGTGGGGCGCTTCGTCACCGACTGGGCCGGGCCCGACGCCGTGCTCCGCTCGGTGAAGATCCGGCTCGGGGCGCCGAACTACCCGGGCGACACGATGGCGATGACGGGCACGGTCACGAAGAAGGACGGCGCCGTCGTCGAGGTCGCGCTCCGCGGC
>DASZJD010000115.1 GCA_035948415.1 Acidimicrobiia bacterium
CGTAGGGGTCACCGCTTCCGCCCGGCTCGATCGCATCGATGATCGACGGCCACTTGTCCTTCAGCACGCGGAGAGCGTTGACGCGCACCGTGAAGCAATTGGGGATGGATTGCGGCGAGCCCATG
This sequence comes from Acidimicrobiia bacterium, assembly GCA_035948415.1. Taxonomy (NCBI): domain Bacteria; kingdom Bacillati; phylum Actinomycetota; class Acidimicrobiia; species Acidimicrobiia bacterium. The sequence goes on from DASZJD010000115.1 coordinate 126, forward strand.
ACGTAGGGAACGAACCCGTCCCACACGCCGGTCGTCATCTCCGCACTGGTGACCGTTTGGTAGGCGCCGCCGCTCCCGCCGTAGAGATACCCGTAGGTGCGATGCGGGCCGTAGATCTCGGCCGCCACCACGCGAGAGAACTTCGCGGCCGCAGCGTTGACCCGGTAACCTCGAATCGTGGTGTCGAAGTGGCCGCTGGCCGACTCCGCCGCTGTACGAGGGTTGTCGACGCCGCCCATGTTCGTCTGCACCGAGTAGCCGCCACTCGCAAGGGCGAACGCGATGTTGCGTGGCGTGGCCTCCTCGCCGGCGAGCAACTGATGGGTCGCTTGAAAGAAGCGGCCTTCGTACTCCTCTTCCGGCGGGAAGCAGAACGAGAACTTGGCGTCGGTGCCCGTGAACCCTCCGTGGACGTAGAGATGACGCGCCTTGACGGGCGCAGCGCCGCCGCGCTGCGTCGTGATGCCCCCGGGGAACACCGGGGCGTCGGCCGGCTCATCGCGCCACTCCCGGACATCTACGTACGGCTGATTGAAGCGCGGGTCTTCAGAATTCGCTGTCACGAACAAGGCGCCACGTTCGTCGGTCTTCGAGTCGGTCATCTTCATTACCTTCGATTGCGGCGATCAAGAGGCCGCCTCAGGCCCCAAATGCCAACGCGCACGCCGAGCGATTCGTCCGCTCCATACCCAACGAGTGCCTCGACCACCTGCCGATCGTCAACGAGCGCCACCTCGAACGCGTGCTTCGCACCTACGTCAGCTATGACAACCGCCGTCGCCCGCACCAGGATCTCTGAGCTTCCCCCGGTTCGACGAGCGAAGGCCGCGGCGTGAGCAGGACCAGGGTTCGATAACCGATCACCAGGGCGATGATGAGGCAACAGCCGGATCGAGCCAGTAGAACCCATCGCTCGCAAGAATGGTGCCGCCGGTCAATGCGACCCCACCCTCACACGACCACGAGTTTCGACTGCCTGCGTCGGAGCATTCAGCGGGATGCCACGCGTTGTCCGGCCCGATAATCACGCCGCTCAGGAACTCCGGCCACCACGGAGATGCCAGCTCCTAGCACAGCGGTCAGCGTCTGCTTGCTCGTAATGAGCAGGTCAAGGTTTCGAGTCCCCTTCCTGGGTCTGTCGTCGTGGACGCGCGGTTTCAGCGGCTGCGTCGGTGGGCTGGTTTGCGAGCTGGCGCAGACCGCCTAGGACGAGGCCGACGTACACGTTCTCGAGCAGGCGCTCCTGCTCGACGGTGGGGTGCGCGTGCCACTGGGCGAGCACCGAGTCGATACCCGTCAGGAGCACACGCACCGCGGCCCGGGCGCGTGGTTCGGAGAGTTCGAACTCCTCGGCGGCGAGCCGGGCGAAGTATCGGACCGTTCGTCCGTCGCGCTGACGCTGCTCCCGGCGAAGGGTGGCGTCACGGGCCCCCGCTCGCTGGAGCCGCGCGAAGGTCTCGCCACGCGACCTGGCGCCCGACAGCACGCCGCGGATCAGCGTTCGCACGATCGGCTCGAAGCCTTTGGCGGTCTGCACTGCTTGCACGATCTCGGCGTCGAGGGTTACGGCCTCACGCCGGTACACCGCTGCCAGCAGCTCGTGGCGGTTCGGGAAGTGCTTGTACACCAGCGGTCGGCTCACGCCGGCGCGGGCTGCCACGGCCTCCATCGACACCGCCTCGACGTCGTGCTCGGCGACCAGCTCGGCCGCGGCGTCCACGAGCACGTCGTAGCGCTCGGCCCGCCGGAGGCGCGGGCTCGGGACGTCGAAGGACATCCCGCGGTCGACCTCGTGTGGCGCGGTCTCCATGGGGTTGCGGTCTCCGGGGCCAGGTGACACTCTGTCACCCAGGCGGTGACACAGTGTCACCTCCGGCGGTGGCTGGCAAGTGGATAGGGGAGCGACCATGACCTACGCCGGCTCGAGGGAGATCCTGGACGCGGACAGCCACGTGATGGAGCTCGCCGGCTTCCTCGACGAGTTCATCGACCCGGCGCTTCGCCAACGGCTCCGACGTGAGGGGATCGAGGCCCTCGGATCTGTCCTCGATGACGCGGTGACGCGGTCGGACGCCCGGCGCGCAGACCCGGCGGCGGCCGCCGCCGCGGAGGAACGACTGCTGCGCGACAAGGGCTGGACCGCGATGGGCGCGTTCGACCCGAGCGAGCGAGGCCGCGTGCTGGACCTCTTCGGCTTCGGAGGCCAGCTGGTCTTCGCGACGTTCGCGACCGCGATGTTCACCGGCCGGGACCTCGAGCGCCTCTACGGTGGCAGTCGAGCCCAGAACCTGGCCATGGCCGACTTCTGCTCGACCGACGAACGGCTCTTCGCCGTCGGCTTCGTGCCGCTCGTCGATCCGCAGCGCGCGACGACAACGGCTCGTGAGGCGATCGACGCCGGGTGCAAGGCGATCATGGTTCCCTCCACCGCGGCCGGCGACCGGGCGCCGACCCATCCCGACCTCGACCCGTTCTGGGGCCTGTTGAGCGAGGCGAACGTCCCCTTCGTGCTGCATGTGGGCGGCGGAGGGCGGCTGCTGGATCGCGCCTTCCACAACAACGAGATGCCCGTGCCCGATCATCTGGGCGGGGGCGAGAACGTCCGGTCGAAGGACTTTCTCGCGATTCCACACTCACCCGAGCTGTTCCTCGGGGTGCTGATCTTCGATGGCCTCTTCGACCGCTTCCCGTCTCTGCGCGGCGGGTGCATCGAGCAGGGCGCCGGGTGGGTCGTGTCGTGGCTGCGCCACCTTGACTACGGCCGGCGAGCGTTCAAGCGGACCGAGGCGCCGCTGCAGCGACTCGAGCTTGCGCCGTCCGAGTACGTGCGGCGGCACCTGAAGTTCACGCCGTACCCGGGCGAGCCGGTCGGTTGGATGATCGAGCAGGCGGGCGCCGAGTTGTTCATGTTCTCCACCGACTACCCGCACCCCGAGGGTGGTCGGGACCCGCTGGCGAAGTTCGAGGAGGCGCTCGCGGGGACGAGCGAGGCCGACCAGGCTCGCTTCTACTCGCACAACCTGGCCGAGCTGCTAGGCATGGAACATCAGCGAGTGCTCTCGACGTAGAGCTCGTCGGGGGCGGTCCGCAGCAGAAGGGGGGAAGCAGATGCTCGGTCGGTCACAGAGCGGTGCTGATCGAGGCTCAGCGTCGCGAGCCATTCGGGCCGCGGCGGCCAGGTGGACTCGCCGCCCCGCGTCGCGCAGCGTCGTGGGGATCACCGTGCTGGCCGTGGGAGCCTTCGGTGGGCTCACCGCGGCCAGCGCCGCGAGCAACGCCGGCGAGGGCCCGTTCCCGTGGAAGTACCCCGCGTCGGGGAACCTCCAGGCTGGCACGGGGACGACAGTGAACAAGACCGCCTGCACGGCGTCGACCCCGCAGTTCCCGTCGTCGTACGCCCTTCCCTGCGTGCCGCTGATCAAGGGCAGCAACGGTGGCGCGACCTCCAACGGCGTGACCGCCACGACGATCACGCTCGCCCAGCGCGAGTTCCCTTCGACCGCCAACACGGCGCAGGTCGCGGCCCAGGCCAAGAACGCCGGCGCGGCGCTGCCTCAGGTCACCGACCAGGTCCAGCAGGTCTTCTTGAACTACTTCAACTCCGTCTACAACCTCTACGGACGCCATGTCGTGCTCAAGAAGGTGACCGCGACCGGCGATGCCACCGCGGAATCGCTCGGCCAGGGCCAGGCCCAGGCCTGCGCGGATGCCGACACCATCGCCAACCAGATGCACGCGTTCGGCGAGGTCGGCTTCTTTCTCAACGACACGTTCGTGGGCGGGGGAACCGGACCGTTCTCGCTCTGCGCGTCCCAGCAGAAGCTCTTGGAGTTCGGCGGCAACCCATACTTCGACGAGGCGACCTTCCAGAGCCAGAACCCGTACGTCTGGAGCGAGACGATGGACTGCGATCGCATCGCGAACCAGACCGCGGAGGCCTTCGGCAAGATGCTGGCCGGGAAGCCGGCGATCTACGCGGGTGACGCCAGTCTCAAGACCCACACCCGCAAGTTCGGCGTCTACGTGGCCAACGCGCCGCAGTACCTGCGCTGCAACGCCGGCGCGAGCAGCAGCTTCGGCCACCAGATCACCACCAAGTACCACGTGCCGGCGAGCGCGGTGAGCACGAGCTTCAAGTACGACCTCGACATCTCGACGTTCCAGCAATCGGCCCAGCAGGCCATGATCCAGTTCAAGGCCGCGGGGGTCACCACCGTCGTGCTCGCCTGCGACCCGTTCTCGGCCCTGGCCCTGACGAAGGAAGCCGTGGCGCAGAACTACCACCCCGAGTGGCTCCTCAACGGCGTCGCGCTCACGGACCTCGACCAGTCGGCCCAGACGTACGACCCGAGCGAGGTCACCGGTCACCTGTTCGGCCTGAGTGAGGCGTCACCGTCGGTGGAGACGACCGGTCCCAACTCGCTGGCCGGCAAGCTGTACCAGAAGCTCACCGGACACGAGATCCCGCCCGGCACCGACGGGAACTACGGCCAGATGGTCCAGGTGTTCGATCAGTTGCAGGCCGCCGGGCCGAACCTCACGCCCGGCAACCTGGCGAGGGGCACGCACGCGCTGGCGACACTCGGTGCTCCACGGTTTGAGTACGGCCACTGGAACTTCCGGGACGGGCCCAACGGGCAACCGACCGGCGACCACACGCGGGTGAGCGACGCCCGCTTCGTGTACTGGGACGGCAACGCGACATCGCCGCTCAACGGCAAGCCGGGCACCTACGTCGAGGCGTTCTCCGGGAAGCGGTTCACCCTGGGTGAATGGCCCACCCAGCTCCCGCCCCTGTTCACCGGCCACTGACGCGGATCGGATCGAGCGCGGGAGGTCGACGACGATGTCTCGAGGAGACGCGATGCGACACTTCCGCTCGTTCGACGACACCGAGATCGCCTACCTCGACGACGGCGCGGGTCCGGCGGTGCTTCTGCTGCACGGCTTCGCGGCCGACCACCGCGCGAACTGGGTCGCGCCGGGCGTGGTTGACGCGCTCGTCGGCTCGGGCCGCCGCGTGGTCGCCGCCGACGCGCGTGGCCACGGCGCGTCGGAGAAGCCGACGGACCCGGCGAGGTACGCCGGGGCGGCGATGGTCGACGACGCTCGGGCCTTGCTCGACCATCTGGCGATAACGGAGGTGGACGTGGTCGGCTACTCGATGGGGTCGATGGTGGCCTCGCGGCTTGTGCCTCGAGAGCCCCGGGCCCGCGCGCTCGTGCTGGGCGGGATCGGCGTTCGCGCCCTCCAGGGTCCGCCCCCGGCGAACGGCGCCCGTATCGCGGCCGCGCTCCTGACGGACGATCCGTCCAGCATCACGGACCCGGTGGGACGGGACTTCCGGCGATTCGCCGACCGCATGGGCGCCGATCGTCCGGCGCTGGCGGCGATTCAGCGGGCGCCGAACCGACGCCAGCCCGGCACGTTCCCGGACATCACGGTGCCGACCCTCGTGCTGATCGGCGACCGCGACGCGCTGCTTGGCTCGCCCCAGCAGCTCGCCGACCGCATCCCCGGCGCCGTCGTGCGCATCGTCCCCGGCAACCACATCACTGCGGTGAGCGCCCCGTCGTTTCGGGGCGCGATCGTCGAGTTCCTCGACGGGCTGCAGGCAGCATGATCATCCGGTGACCGATCGCCCGGTGCCGCCCGGGCTGGCGGACTCGGCGCGCCAGGGACTCACGCTGTCGTTCTGGGCTGACCGGCAGCCGGACGCCCAGGCGATCATCGCCGACGCCGGCACCCGGACCTTCGGCGAGCTCAACGCCAGGGCGAACCAGCTCGCGCGCGCCCTGCGCCGGCGTGGCCTCAGCACGGGCGACGCCGTCGCGCTCCTGTGCCCGAACCGCCCGGAGTTCGTCGAGGCGGTCGCCGCGGGACAGCGAGCGGGCCTGCGCCTGACGACGGTCAACTGGCACCTCACCGCCGACGAGGCTGGCTACATCGTCGAGGACTGCGACGCCCGCGCCGTCATTGCCGACCGGAGCCTCGGCGACGTCGCGGCGGAGGCCGCCCGCCGGGCTCGCGTGCAGTTCGGACTCGCCGTCGGTGGCGACATTCCGGGCTTCGACCCGTACGAGGAAGCCCTGGCTGGCGAGGACGTCGACGACATCGACGATCCCACCATTGGATCGACGATGCTCTACACGTCCGGGACGACGGGCCGCCCGAAGGGCGTGTACCGGCCGCCCGAGGCGGCGGCCGCGATCGCAAGCGCCGCCCTGGCGTCGAACCTCTTCGGGTACGAGCCGGGGCGCTCAGTTCACCTCTGCACCGGGCCGCTGTATCACGCGGCGCCGCTCGCCTTCTCCCTGAGCATCCCCTTGGGGATGGGTGCCTCGGTCGTGTTGATGAACGGCTGGGAGGCCGAGGCGACCCTGGCGCTCGTTGACCAGCACCGCGTCACGCACACGCACCTGGTGCCCACGATGTTCCACCGGCTCCTGGCCCTCCCCGAGGACGTCCGAGCGAAGTACGACCTCCGCTCGCTGCGCCACGTCATGCACGGTGCGGCGCCGTGCCCGGTGCCGATCAAGCGCGCGTTCATCGAGTGGGTGGGGCCGATCGTCCACGAGTACTACGCCGCCACCGAGGGCATCGGCACCTTCGTCGATTCGCCGACGTGGCTCGCCAAGCCGGGGACCGTCGGCCAGGTCCTCCCACCCGGGCAGATCATCATCGGCGACGACTCGGGCCGGCCGTTGGGCCCGAACCAGGTCGGCCTGATCTACCTCAAGGCACCATCGTCGGCCCGCTTCACGTACCACAAGGCCCAGCGCGAGACTGCCGCGGCGTATCGCGGTGATCGCTTCACGCTGGGCGACGTCGGCTACATCGACGACGACGGCTACCTCTACCTCACGGATCGCAGCGCTGACCTCATCATCTCGGGCGGCGTCAACATCGCGCCGTCGGAGGTCGACGGCGTGCTGCTCCTGCACCCCGCCGTCGGCGACGTCGCCACCATCGGCCGGCCGAGCGAGGAGTGGGGCGAAGAGGTACTCGCCGTCGTCCAGGTCGCGCCAGGTATCCAGGCCTCGCCGACGCTGGCCGCCGAGCTCATCGAGTTCTGCCGCCGGCGGCTCGCGGGATACAAGTGCCCGCGGGCGATCGACTTCATCGACGCCGTCCCCCGTCACGACAGCGGGAAGCTGTACCGGCGGGTTCTGCGCGACCGGTATCGGTCTGCGGATGCCGCGCCAGGTGGGAGCGGAGTCGCCCCCGACGGGCCGACCGAATAGCGCATGGCGATCACGCGCGCCGACGCCGATGGGCCGGGTGTCTGCCCACCGCCGGTCCGACGTCGGGGCGGCCTGCCGACGGGCTTGCCCGCGACCGCCGGACGGGTGGCGGCATGGGTCGCCGGGACGCTGATCCTCTGGGCGGTCCTCGCCCGCGTGTTGGCGAAGGGCCTGCCGCCCGGGATCGTCGTGCTCGGCGTGATCTACGGGTCGCTGTACGCGCTGGTGGCGATCGGGATCGTGCTCGTGTACCGGGCGAACCGCATCATCAACTTCGCCCAGGCTCAGCTGGGCGTCGTCGCGGCCATCCTCGCCATCGAGCTGCACGTCACGTACGGCGTCAGCTACGTCCTCTCGTGCCTCGCCGGGATCGCTGCCGCGATCGTCCTCGGGGCCCTCATCAGCCTCCTGCCGCGGCACTTTCGCAAGAGCTCACGGCTGATCCTGACCGTCGCCACGATCGCGCTCGCGCAGACGCTCACCGGCCTGGCGACGATCGTTCCCCTCTGGTTCTGTGACCCGGCCAAGAACCAAGCCTGTCTCACCGCGACGCGCAACCAGTCCTTCAACACGCCGCTCAACGCGCACTTCTCGATCTACCCCGTCATCTTCATGGGCAACGACGTCGTGGCGCTCGTCGGGGCGGCCGCCTTCGTCGTGGCGCTCACGTTGTTCCTGCGCTACTCGAAGTACGGCGTGGCCATCCGAGCCGCGGCAGACAACGGCGATCGGGCGATGCTGCTCGGTATTCCCGTGCCGCGCCTCGACACGATCGTGTGGTGCCTGGCCGCGGTTCTCTCGGCGGCGGCGGTCCTGTTGCGGGTGCCGGTCCTCGGGTTCGGCGGCTTCCAGACCGTGTCGGGTGGCGGCGACGAGCTGCTGCTCTTCACGCTGGCCGCGGCGGTCATCGGCCGGATGGAGAGCATGCCGCGCACCGCGGTGGCCGCCATCGCCATCGGCATCTATCAGTCCCTCGTCACCTGGACGTTCGCGAACACGACGTTCGTCGACGCCACGCTCGCCCTCGTCATCGTCGTCGCCCTCCTCGCCCAGCGGGACGCCTACCGGCGCGTGAGCAACGCGCTCGGATCGACCTGGCGAGACATCGCCGCGGTTCGACCGATCCCCCGACAGCTGGCCCAGCTCGGCGAGGTCCGCTGGTCGGGGCGGGTCATCAAGCTCGGGCTGCTCGCAGCCGCCGCGGCGCTCCCCGCGGTCCTCAGCGGCAGCCAGACCTACCTCGCGGCGCTGATCCTCATCTACGCCATCGTCGGGTTGTCGCTGCTCGTCCTCACTGGCTGGGCCGGGCAGATCTCCCTCGGCCAGTTCGCGCTGGCCGGTGTCGGCGGCGCCACGACGGCCGTGCTGTTCCAACGCCACGGTTGGGACTTCCTCCTGGCCCTCGCCGCGGGCGTGGTGGTTGGCGCGCTGACCGCGCTCTTGATCGGCGTGCCCGCCCTCCGGATCCAGGGTCCGTTCCTCGCCGTCACGACACTGGCCTTCGCGTTGGGCGTCTCCACCTACTTCCTCAATCCCGCCAACCTGCCATGGTTCGTGACCGTCCAGATCAGCCGGCCCACGATCCTCGGCGCCAACGTGCTCGACGCCGACTGGCAGATCTACTACCTGTGCCTGGTCTCGTTCCTGGTGGTGATGCTCGCCGTCCGGTCGCTTCGACGGAGCCGAATCGGTCGAGCCCTGATCGCAACGCGCGACAACGAGGCGGCAACGAGCGCCGCCGCGCTCAACACGACCAGGATGAAGCTGACCGCCTTCCTGATCTCCGGTGGGATCGCCGGGTTCGCCGGTGCCATCTTCGTCGTGCACCAACGGGGTGTGAACAGCGGCTCGTTCAACGCCGACATCAGCATCGCCTTGTTCCTGATGGTGGTGGTCGGCGGGGCGGGGTCGCTGCCGGGGGTGGTCATCGGCGCCATCTACGTCTGGGGCACGCAGTACTACCTCCACGGCGGGTTCAGCCTGGTCGCGAGCGGGCTCGGGATCCTGATCCTGCTCATCGTCCTCCCCGAAGGGCTCGGCGGTCTGCTGTACCAGCTCCGCGACCGGCTGCTGCGCGAGCTCGCGCGACGCAAGAACATCCCGCTCTCCGGTGCCGTCGTGCCGGCGGCGGAGCCGAGCGGTCAGGACCGCGGCGCGACCGCCATCCTCGAGGACGCCCAACGGTCGAGCCCGCGGGACCCGAGCCGAACCGGGCCTCGCCAACCGGTCGGGCGCTTGACGGGCGGCCCCACACCCGACGGGAGTCAGCCCGGTGCCACCGCCGACGGCTCGGCCGACCCGGCGGCGAGCCGCGGGCCGCGGAGCACCGGGCGCGCGCTCCTCCCGCTGATCGTCGTGACCGGGCTCGCCGCGATGGCCCAGCTCAACGCCCTCGCGCTCGTCCTGCTCCTGCCGGACCTGCGGGGCAGCTTCCACTCGGGGCTGTTCTTCGTGTCGACCATCGCCGTGGTCGGCATCCAGGTCGGGCTACTGCTCGACGTCGGGATCGGCGGGCTCGCCAACCGGGTCCGCCGCATGCGACTGCTGTGCGCGGGGATGGGGCTCGTCGCCGTCTGCTCCGTCCTGGTCGTCGTCGCCGGGCGCGCGCAGAGCGTCGTGCTGCTCGACGTCGCCACCGCCGCCGTCGCCGTCGCCGGCTGGGCGTTCACCTCGACGCAGAACAGCCTGCTCGCCGACCACTACCCGCCGGAGGTCCGTCCCCGCGTTCACTTCATCCAACGGGCCGGGATCGCGGGCGCGCTCGCCCTCGGCCCCGCGCTCGTCGGCGCCCTCGAGATCTTCTACCGCTGGCAGGTCCCCTTCCTGGTCCTCGCCGTCCCGACGCTCGTGCTTGTTGCGCTCGGTCTGCTGGTGCGAGGCCCGACCAGTCGCGAGTGGGCCGGAGCGCCCCGAGCCGATGCCGAGGAACCGCCCTCGTTCGCCGAGGCGATCCGGGTGCTGTTCGCCAAGCCGTCGATCCGACGCCTCTACTACTCCCTCCCATTCTTGGCGGTGCTGATCGTGGGCATGCGCCACTTCGCGGACCTGCTGTACCGCAACGTCTTCCATTTGAGCGCCGGCGGTCGAGCGCTGGTCTTTGCTCTGGTCGAGCCCAGCACCTTCGTGGGCCTCGTCGTGGGCCTCATCGTCGTGCCGCGGCTCATGGCGAGGGACCTCGGGCGGGCGGTGCGGCTCGTGTCGTACGCGGCCGTCGGCGCCGCGGCCTGCCTCGCGGCGATGGCGTTGGCGCCGAACGTGGCGTGGGCGGCCGGCGCGCAGTTCACCTACGGGCTTGCGGCCGCCTGGTTGCTCGCATCCATCTATACGGCGGTGTCCGTCGCGGCACCGCCGCGCATGGTCCCCCTCGCCTTCGCGTTGACCTCGTTGTGGTTCGGCTTCGGCGTCGGGGTCATCGCGCCGGCGGGGTTGTCACTGATCTCGACCGTGAACGGGCTCGCCGGGTACCGAGGCGGGTTCTACGTCTACGTCGCCCTGCTGCTCATCGGGTCTCGGGTCCTGGCCTCGGCGACCAGGTCGCTCAACCGTGACGTCGAGCAGCTGCGGATCACCGCGCTGGCCGACGCGGAGATCCTTCGCAGCCGTGCCGCCGGGCGGGCCCAGCTGCTCATGGTGCGGTCCCTCGACGCGGGCTACGACGGCCTCCAAGTGCTCTTCGGCGTCGACCTCGACGTCGACGACGGGGAGCTCGTCGCGATCCTCGGCACGAACGGAGCCGGCAAGTCCACCCTCCTCCGGGCCATCTCGGGGCTGAACACAGCCACCGCCGGGGAGGTGATCTTCGACGGTCGCGACATCACGACCGTCGACGCCGCTCGGGTCGTGAGCCGGGGCATCGTCCAGGTGCCGGGTGGACGGGGCATCTTCGCCGGGCTGTCGGTGGCGGAGAACCTGCGGGCCGCGGCCTGGCAGCACAACGGCGATGGCCACGACCGAGAGGACGTCACCGAGGTGGCGCTGGGGCGCTTCCCGGTGCTCCGGGACCGCTGGGACGTCCCGGCCGGCAGTCTCTCCGGCGGGGAGCAGCAGATGCTGAGCCTGGCGCTCGCGTTCCTCGCACGACCACGGCTGCTCATGATCGACGAGCTGTCGCTCGGTCTCGCGCCCGTCGTGATCGACATGCTGATCGACGTCGTGGATGCGATCCACGAGAGCGGCACGACGGTGATCCTCGTCGAGCAGTCCGTCAACCTCGCGTTGCGGCTTGCGGGCCGCGCCGTCTTCATGGAGCGGGGCCAGGTGCGCTTCACGGGCGCGACGTCCGAGCTCGCCGATCGCGACGATCTGATCCGTGCAGTGTTCCTGGACGGCGCGCGCCCGCCCGCCCCCTCCGACGAGCCGGCCGGGCCGACTCGGGTCGATGCGGGCCCGCGCCGCGCCGCGGCGAGCACCGTTCCCGACGGGGTGGTGCTCGCCTCGAGCGGACTGCGACGGCGGTTCGGCGGCGTGACGGCCGTCGACGGCGTCAGCCTCGAGCTGCACGCCGGCGAGATCCTCGGGCTCGTCGGCCCGAACGGCGCCGGCAAGACGACCCTCTTCGAGTTGCTCTCCGGTCACTTGGCCCCCGATCGCGGCCGCGTGCGCATGTTCGGCGCCGACGTCACCGAGTGGCCCGCGCATCGGCGGGCGGCGGCGGGGTTGGGACGCTCGTTCCAGTCAGCCCGGCTCTGGCCCGGCCTGACCGTTGGTGAGTCGCTCGCGCTCGCGGCCTCGAAGCGGCTGCACTCGCCGGGGGTGCTGGCCTCCTTGCTCGGCCTGCCAACGGTGCGAAGAGCAGAACGTCAAGCCGAGCGAGCGGCCGACGAGGTCATCGAGATGTTCGGGCTCGGCGACTATCGTGACTACCTGACCGCCGACCTCTCGACCGGCACGCGCCGCCTGGTCGAGCTGGCGGTGCTGGTCGCGATGCGTCCGTCCATCCTCCTCCTGGACGAGCCGTCGGCCGGGACCGCGCAGAGCGAGGCGCTCGCTCTCGTGCCCGTCCTGCGCGACACCACAGCATGGCTCAGATGCAGCACCATCGTGGTCGAACACGACATCGCGCTCGTGCGTGCGTTGGCCGATCGCGTCGCGGCGATGGACACCGGCTCCATCGTCGCCGTCGGCTCTCCGGACGACGTGTTCCGCCATCCCCGGGTGGTGGAGGCGTACCTCGGTGCCACGCCGCACTGACCGGCCTGGTCGCCCGAAGCCGTCGTCGCCGCGGGCTCGCGGCACGGCCCCGGCGACGAGCTGCCACGCACTCGTCGCGATCGGGCTCGTCGCCGTGCTGCTGGTCGCGTGCAGTCCTCGGCCGCAGTCCGGCGTCGCGACCGCGACCGTCCGCGTCAGGGGCAACTGCGATACCTCACGGGTCGTCGAGGTCGGCGCCACCCTCCCGCTGTCGGGAACCTCGGCCGCGCTCGCACGGGAGTACCTCACGGGTCTCGAGCTCGCCGTCGATGACGTCAACAAGGCTGGCGGTGTCCTTGGCGACAACCGGTGTCTCGAGCTCCTCTACAAGAACGACCGGGGCGATTCGGCCACCGCGACGCAGGCCATCTCCGACCTGGTCGACGACGAGTCGGTGACGTATGTCGTGGGTCCGTTGCTCCCCGGGCAGATCATGGCCGCCGGAGCGACGCTGGCACGTCTCGGGATCCCAACCGGCGGCCTCTCGGGGATTGATGCCACGTTCCGCCCGGCGCACTATCCCTGGATGTTCCCGATTGCCGCCTCGAACGCCACGGTGGCCACGAAGATGGCGCAGTACGCCGCCGCGCAGTCTTGGTCGCGCGTGGGAATCGTCTCCGCTCCCGGTGCGGTCGGCGACCAGAGCGTCGCGACCTTCACCCGCGCCGCGCGGCGACTCGGGGTGTCTGTCGTGGGTCGCGTCGCCGTCTCGCCACGCCAGGACGCGAGCCGCGAAGTCGAAACGCTGCGCAGCACCGGCCCGCAAGGCGTGGTCATCCTCAATGACGCCGTCGCCATCACCCGAGTGCTCTCAGCTCGGGCGCAGCTCGGTTGGCGCGCACCGGTCGTTACCACCGCCGCGGCCACCGATGCGGCCGTCGTCGACGCGGTGAAACCGCCGGCGCTGAACGAGGTCGCCGCCGTCGTGCCCCAGCCGCTCGTCCTCACGCCGGATGTCTCGGTCCCCGCGGTTCGGAGCTTCCGAGACGTCGTGCGACGTCACCTCCACGCGGGGCGCATCGACGGCTCGATCGTCGCCTTCGCTCAGGCCTACGACGCCGTCATCATGCTGGCTTCAACCGCCAACAGCATCCACTCGACGAGTGCGACCAGCCTCCGCACGTACCTCGAGAACGCGGGCTTCCAGGGGCTGCTGGCCTCCTACTCGTACACCACCTCTTCCCATGCGGGGATCGCTGGCGACCAGCTCGCGGTGGTCCCGGTCGATTCGCTGTCGAACGGCCTCTTCGCACAGCCAGGTCCGGCCCCCTCGACCAGCTGAGGTGTCCTGCCACCTTCAACGGCGAAACCCCCCTCGATGTTGTTGGTCGAACCGGCGTCGTCGGGGACGCCGCGTGGCGTGTGGAGACTCCACCGCACCTCGGACGCGGGCTTCAGCTGATAACTCGGCGCCTGTCGCTCGGGCACCTCGACTCGGTGCAACGCCTCGGGCCGAATGGCACAGCGCTGGGTATGGGATTGCTCGTTATAGGCGTCTGTCACGACGGCGCTACCGGGTCATGCGCCATGGTGGCGTCGCGGCGAGCGGACCTGCTGCCGTCGGCGCCCGTCCTCCGTCAGGAGGTGCGGCTGAACGCCGGCCGGTTCGACAGGGCTCGGCAGCGCGGACACGTTGTCGGTGCCCGATAACCGCCGCTGACGAATCGGCCCGGGTCCGTGCCAAGTCCGTGGAAGGTTGGAAGACGTTGCAAACCAACGACAACCGAGTACAAACGTCCGGGCAGGTCAGAGCAGATATCGAGCCTGTGACCAGGGCCTTCGCGAGCGCCTGCGCCGCCCCTACAAGTCGCGCTTCATCGTTCTCGAGCGTCCATTCGAGCTGGGCAGCCGGTGCCGGCGAGGGGACCGTTCGTCAGGGTCGCCGTCTCGGAGCGGGTGAAGCCTGCGATACGTCGGCACGACTTCCCGAGCGTTTTGGCCATGTCCTGCTGCTCTTGCTGACCTCAAAAGCTGGTGATGGAAACGCGGGCGATCCAGGAGTTGAGCTCGCCCGATGGCGGTGAGGATCCGGCCGCTACCGGGTTCTTCGCCGTCGTTCGCCAGTCACCCCACGCGCCGTAGACATACTGCGATGTGACAGCGACAAAGGAGACATCATCCTCGGCCAGCTGGGTGGGATCCGGCGGGGGTGACGGCGCGGAGTTGAGCTGAACTGGGGCGCTGAAGGTTGTTCCATTGTTGCGCGAGATGGCGGCGAACACGTTCTGGGTGCCGGGCACCAAGAACGACGACGGGTCATAAGGCGGGTATGCGTTGCGCCACAGGGCGGCCAGAACGCCTGTTGGGCCGTATGCGATCCAGGGGCGATTGGTGATGTGCGCGACCGGTTCGTTTCCTAGTGCCGTGGGATTTGACCAATTGCGGCCCGAGTCGCTGGTCGTGGCCACTTGGACTTGTTGTGGGACGTTTTTTCTTGCTGGAAGGCCTGCGAGACCGCCCGAGACCTGATGCCCCGGCAGGACCATGACGGCGAAGCGGCCTCTATGGGCAGGATCGGCGGCAACGGAGGTACCCGATCCAGCAGGCAGATTGGCAACGACGACATGGCGATTCCAATGGGCTCCGACATCGGTGCTCGTTTCGAACACCGCGCAGGGACAGGTGCTGCCCGGGGCGGCACTGGCGATGTACGCGGCCGCAAGCACACCATGAACGGCCGCGATGTTGCCGTCACCTGACTGGGGATAGGTGCTGCACGTGACATCGTGGTTGGCGTCGGGTGGCGTCGCCTCGTCGCAGTCGAGCGCCTCGATTCGTCCCCATGTTCGACCCTTGTCATGGGAAACCGCGACGTAGCGCTGCGGATGTCCCGTCGTCGAGACATAGACGGCCCCGGTGGACTGGTCCACAACCATCCACGGCCGGTCGAACGGGACGACACCGAACGATCCCTCGGCCATCGGCTGCATCCCCCGACCGAACATCCCCTGTAGATCCAGGTCGGTCAACACTGCGCTCATCGGGCCGAAGGTCCGACCGCCATCGGTGGAGCGGAGCACCGCGATCGCCCCCTGTGGGACCGTGAAATTGAAGGGTGCAGGACCCGGAGGCTTGGCTTCGGTGATCACGCCTCCCGCATAGATCGACCCGTCTGGCCCACTCGCTTCGACCGGATCCCCCACGCCGTTTGTGGTCAGCTTGAGCCCGGTAGCCCCGGTGTGGCCCTTTGCAATCCAGAACGGGTTCGCCGGCTCCGAATAGCCGCTCGTGTGCAACGGTCGGTCAGCTGTCCAGGTCTTGCCACCATCGTGGCTCACCTGCAGACCGCCGTTGACGGCTCGTATCGAGTCCGCCAGGGTGTTCTGGGCGTAGGTGTTTCCAACAACCGTGTGGCCGAACACCAGGTTCTGAGCATTGCCGGCGTTGATGGCGAGTTCGGGCTCTCCGCCCCTGACTGGCTCGTTCATCACGTTGACTTCCAGATGCCCTCCCGATGACGTGCCACTAGCGGAGCTGGCCGACGCCGCGAACAGTGATGCGGCGACCCCCACGGAAGCCACCAGCGCGAACCGAGCCCGACCACGACGGGTGACCATCACGCCAACCACCGAGCCCGCTCACGCCCGACGCGCATGACCGCTGACCTCCCCCGCACCATGCCCCGGGTTGCGGAATGCATGGCGCACCGGCGACCGAGTTCTGCCTTTCGCAAAGCGGCTGCTCGTGCGAGCCCGCCAGACCCGCACGAGACGCCGAACCAGTACCGGCCCTCGGTCGGGCATCTGACACTTCATGCCAATGCTGGCAGAGCGAGACCCTAGGCTGACGATGCATCGGTGTCAACGTCGAGGCGATCGGAACCGAATGACATGACGGAGCTGGCTCCCCAGTCGCTCACCGCGCAGCTGAGGGCGAAGCGCTCGGAGATGATGATCTCCGAGTTGGAAGCCGTCGCGCTTCGACTGTTCGAGGAGCGCGGCTTCGACGAGGTGACGATCGAGGAGCTGGCCTCGAGAGCGCGCATCTCCGTCCGGACGTTCTACCGCTACTTTTCCGCGAAGGAAGACCTGCTTCAGGTGAAGATCGATCGACGCAGCGAAGCGCTCCAAGCAGCGCTGTCGGCTCGTCCGGTCGACGACCCTCCGCTGCACTCGCTGCGCCTTGCGCTCGAGGCGGTGATCTCAGCCGAGGACCCAGTGCTGCTTCGATGCTGGATCGCCGTCGTCGCGGCCACGCCGAGCGTGCTGAAGGGGGTCATCGGCGGGATCCAACTGAAGAGCCAGCGCGTCATCGTAGAGTTCCTCAGTTCTCGCCTCAGTCTCCCCAGTGACGCTCTGGTGCCCACCATGCTGGCGGCGGCAGTCGGGGGCATCATCCAGGCGGCCCACACCCGCTGGTTCGTCGACGGTGGGGACATCGGGACCATGATCTCCGACGGACTTGAGGTCCTGGAACGAGGGATCGGCTCCGATCCAAGAGAGTGGGCGCACCGTATCGAGAGGCCAAAACGCGCGAGACGACAGACTCGATAGCGAGACAACGCTGCTGCCGCTCGGTGTCGCCGACACCCTTAGTGCCGCCGTAGCTGCCCTCCCGCCGCGAAGCTCTCCAGGTACGTTCGCTCGAGGACGGGGCTGTCAACCGGAGTTGTCCCGATGGCGTCGACGGGGTTGTGGGACTGGGGACTGCTCGTGAGTCTGGCCGTCCTCCGACCGTTCAAGTGTGCGCCAAGTCCGTTGCATGAGCCGACGCTGCCGCGCAGCTGGGTATCCATCGTGCCGACGGGCCGGGCGGGCAGGGCGATGCGAGGATGCTGCTTGGGCCGCGGTCTCGCGCGGTGGCTGGACGCGGCTGGACTGGAAGGACGGGTCGGTGACCCGCGGACGGGGGGACGTGATGAGCATTGGCCGCGAGGGTGACGAGCTGAGCGCGCGACGGCGTGTGAGCGTGAGGTTCCGTAGTCGGTCCCGCCCGACGGCGGGCGTGGCGTTGCTGGCGCTGTGCGCGGCGTTGCTCACGGCGGCCTTCACGGGCTCCGGCCCGCCGCGGTCGATGGCCGGCGCGGCCCGGAGCGTGAGCGGCCCGGCGGCGGACGTGTCGACGGAGCTGACCGGCGGGCAGGGGGTGTTCATCGGCTCCCCGATCCCGGTGGACCTGGCCCGGGCCGCGTACGTGCAGCACGAGTACGCGGCGGCGGGCACGGCGACCTCCTACTTGGCCAGCGGCCCGCTGGGTCGCGACGGCCGCTGGGCGCTCGCACCGGACGCGCGGGCCGCATACCGGACGCGGGTGCTGGTGCGTCGGCCGGCGAGCCGGGCCCGGTTCAGCGGCACGGTCGTCGTCGAGTGGCTGAACGTGAGTGGGGGCGTGGACGCCGACCCGGACTGGGCGACGCTGCACGAGGAGATCCTGCGGCGCGGCGACGCGTGGGTGGGGGTGTCGGCGCAGCGGATCGGCGTGGTGGGCGGGCCGGTGCTGGTGACGGTGAACGTCCCGGGCGCGGAGGCGGCGGGGAAGGGGCTGGTGGCGATCGACCCCGCCCGGTACGGAACGCTGGCGCACCCGGGGGACGGCTTCTCGTTTGACATCTTCACGCAGGTGGCGCGGGCGCTCCGCTCGGGCGGCGCGCTGGGTGGCTTGCATCCGAAGCGGCTGATCGCGGCGGGGGAGTCGCAGTCGGCTTTCGCGATGGTCACGTACTACGACGGGGTGCAGCCGCTGACGCACGCCTTCGACGGCTTCTTCGTGCACAGCCGGGGCGCCATCGGGCTGCCCCTGGTCGCCGCGGGGCAGTACGCGGACATCGCGCACGCGATCAGCGGCACGCCGTCGATCTTCCGTACCGACCAGGCGGCGCCGGTGATGGACGTGCAGACGGAGACGGACGTGGCGAGCATCCTGGACTCGTACGCGGCCCGCCAGCCGGACAGCGCCCGCTTCCGGCTCTGGGAGGTGCCGGGCACGGCGCATGCGGACGCGCACCTGCTGGGCGCGAACGTCGCCTACCTCGATTGCGGCGTGCCGGTGAACAACGGGCCGCTGCACGTGGTCGCGAAGGCAGCGCTGCACGCCCTCGAGACGTGGCTCAGCACGGGGGCGGCGCCGGTGCACGCAGCCCGCATCGATGTCGTGGCGGGCGCGAGGCCGCAGATCCAGCGGACCGCGGACGGGATCGCGCTGGGCGGCGTGCGGACGCCGCCGGTGGACGTCCCGGTCGCGGCGCTGTCAGGGAACCCGGGGCCGAACCCCTCCACGATCTGCCTGCTGCTCGGCTCCACCACCCCGTTCCCGGCGTCGCGCATCGCGCAGCTGTACCCGTCCCGCGCCCCCTACCTGCGCCGGTTCACGGCGGACGCGGGCGCGGCGATCCGGGCGGGTTTCGTGCTGCGCGCCGACCGCTCGGCGCTGCTCGGGTTCGCGGACCCGTCGCGGGTGGGGCCGTGAGCGCCCGACGGGCGGGCCGTGACCTTCGATCAGCAGCTCGCTGAGCGCCGCCTGCTGGACCCGAAGGCGGACGAAGTGGTCCCCGTGGACTGGGACCTTAAGGGGGCAAGCGCACGCGTCGCGCTCAAAGGAGAGGCGCGTTACGACGTGGCTGTCCGGCAGCGTCAGGAATGGGGTGCGTTCAAGGCGGTGGCGAAGCTCCGGCTGGCCTTCCCTCTGAATCGCAGAAATATGGGAGTGCAGACTCCCCTACGGGCGGAAGAGCTACGGGCTCAATTCGAGGAGTGGATGCGAAAGGCCGGTGGACACGCCTGATCGCTCCCGCGCGAGCAGGAACACGCGCGCATCAGTCGATTCCGTATAGCGCCCTCGCGCTTTCGCTGGTGATCGTCCGCTTCTGATCCCATGCCAATCCCGCCAGCGCCTCCGTGAGTTCCTGGGTGACACCGGGGAACTTCGCGTCGGGGTGTGGATAGTCGGACGCCCAGATGATGCGGTCGGCACCGCACAGTGGCGAGTTGGCTGTGAACGCGAGCATCGACTCGTCCGGGTCGAAGCTGATCCAGCATTGCCGGCGGAAGTACTCCGACGGCAGCATCTTCAGCCAGGGCACGTCCCAGCTGAACTTCTTCGTATGGTGGTCGAGCCGCTCGAGCCACGGGATGAGCCAGCCGCCATTCGCCTCGAGGAAGATGAACTTCGCGCCCGGAAAGCGTTCCGCCACACCGCCCGCCGTGATGTAGCAGATCGCGCTCATCACATCGACCGGGTTGGCGATCGCCTGGGTGAAATAGATGTTCGGAACGAAGGTCCCCTGTTCCTCCTCTGCCTTCGACTTGGCCGTCTCGTACTCCTCGATGGTTTGATAGCTGCCGTCGGGGTTGCGCATCCGGGCGAGCTTGAGCCCGTTGCAGGCGCCGGGGAGGTCGGGTGCCAGGAACGGATGGAACGCCACGGGGAGCTCAGAGTCCTGTAAGGCCGACCAGATTGGGTCGTAGACCGGGTCGTTGAAGTAACGCCAGTCGATGGTCGGGTTCGGGCGCATGAAGACTGACACCATGCCCGGCAACTCGGCCACGTGATGTATCTCCTCGACCACACCCTGGACGTCGAGGGCGTCGTGCATCGGTGGAAGGGCGCCGGCGCCGTACAGACGGCCCTGTCCCTCCTTCAAATGGTCGGCGCACCAGTCGTTGTACACGCGCGCTTGCACTCGCCCGAACTCGATGTCGTGCACGCTCTGGAGGCCGAGCAGCATGGTCGGGTACAGCACCGAAACGTCGATGCCGTCCGTGTCCAAGTCCCGCAGACGCAGTGCTGGCTTCCATCCCGAGGGCCGGGTCTGGCTGTACGTCAGTTCGCCGTTACGAACCTTCTCGACTTGTTCGTCGGAGAAGCCAGCTGTACCCGCTAGACCAGTCGACGGCGTTCGCTGACCGTTCCACACGGTGTACTCAGTGCCATCAGCGTCGCGTTCCGTATGCCAGATGCGGTCGCGGTACCCGGTCGGCGCGAAATCGAGCATCGCCGTGGGCGGCTCGAGGATGTGCCCGTCGGAGTCGATGTACCGGAGCCGACTTTCGTCTCTGATCGCCATCCTGGTCCCCCTTGTTTCATGTGGTGTTCGATCCATCGACAGGCCCCGCGGCCGCAGGCGGAGGACGTCCTTTACAACTTTCCTTCGCACTGGGGGTCCTTGATGCGACCGGCACGGAGAACCAGGTCTACGTGACCGACAACTCCGGTACGACCTGGCACGGACCGACACAGGCCGCCGAAGCCCCGGCGAACCCACGCTTCAAGCCATAGCTGTCGTTCGGTACCTCCGGGCAGCTGAATCTGGTCTGGAGAACGCGCTATCGCCACGGGTCTTACGACGTCTGGACCGCCACAGGACGAGTACAAGGTCGGCACGCCGCAGCGTTCAGTGTGCTCGTCCGTGTCAGCAGCGTCGCCGCACCGAATCCTCCGCTTTCGAAGGAAGGTGAGGGAGATGACGTTTCCTTCATAGCGCGCGGACCAACACTACGCCCATGTCGGCTGGGGTGACTCGAGGACCGGTCCCACCCAGTTCTGGTATGCCCACATCCCACTCACCAACTTCGGCGGGAGCCAGAAGTAACCGCGACGAGTTCCGGCGCCGGCTCGGGATCAGACGCGGTTGAGCTCGAGCATGCGGATCGCGTTTCCGCGAACGATCTTGTACTTCTGCTCATCGTCGACGTCGGCGAGCATCTTCTCGCAGTACTCCTTCGAGTTCGGCCACGTCGTGTCGGTATGCGGGTAGTCGGTCTCGAAGCAGATGTTGTTCTCACCGGTCTCGTCGAGTGACTTCACGCCGTGACGGTCCCACGTGAAGCAGCCGAACACGCGGTTGTAGTAATAGGTCGAGGGCGGCTCGGGGCACAGGCGCTTGGAGTGCTGCCAGGCGTTGTGCTCTTCCCATACGGTGTCGGCTCGCTCGAGGGCGTATGGCAACCACCCGATTTGGCCCTCGGAGTACGCGATCTTCAGCTTCGTGAACTGCGCCATCTTCCCGCCGAAGAGATAGTCGCCCAGCGAGGCCATCGAGTTGTTGAACCCGACCATGCTTGTCACGCCCGCGGGCGCATCCGCCGATGAGAACGGGTCGGTCGACGACGAGCCGACGTGCATGCACACGGTCGTGCCGGTGTCGTTGCACACCGCGAACATAGGATCCCAGTAGCCGGTGTGGATACTCGGCAAGTTGAGCCGCGTCGGGAGCTCGGAGAAGCACACCGCCCGTACGCCGCGCGCCGCGTTGCGCCCGATCTCCTCGGCCGCGAGCTCCACGTCCCAGAGCGGGATGATGCACAGCGGGATGTTGATGCCGATCGACGGGTCGCACCACTCCTCGACCATCCAGTCGTTGTAGGCCTTCACGCACGCGAGCGCGAGGTCCTTGTCTTCGGCCTCCTCGAACGTCTGGCCACAAAACCGCGGGAACGTCGGGAACGGCAGCGACCCGTCGACACCGTTGAGTTCGAAGTCCTTCTTGCGTTCCTTGGCGTCATAACAGCCGGAACGCATGTCGTCGTAGGTGATCGGGGTCATCGTCATGACCGTCTTGTCGAACTTCGACAGGTCGTCCCCCGGCGTCGCCGACTTCGGGATCGCGACGAACTTCTTCTGCACGTAGATGACGTTGTCCTCGTAGATCCAGGCGTCACCCCACTCGCCCTCGGGGTCCTCGGTCATCTCGTACTTCGCGCCGCGCTTGAGCCGGAACGCGCCCCACCGCCTGCGCTCCACACGGGGCCCCTTCTCCCGGTACCTCTCCGGGAGCCACGTCTGCCAGACATGAGAAGGCTCCACCACGTGGTCGTCGACGCTGATGATCTTCGGCAGCTCCACGGGGACCCCCGTCCGGCTCGGCGGATGACGTGAATGTCAGCTGTCAGGATACGGCGTGAGCTCAGCCCAGGCCTGTGCGCCTTCTGACGTCGATCGCGGTGATGCCCCTGTGGGGTGAGGTCCCTCACCGGATCAAATCCCGGGATCTGTTCGTGAGGTGGGGCGACTCCGTTGGGTGATCCGGCTCGCGGGGCGAGACGAAGACACCCTCCGCCCACGACGATGGACGTGGCGATTCCATTCATCGGGCGGCCAAGTTCGTGACCTGGCACTCAGGCCAAGGCGTCCCACGCGCGGCGCCGCCTGGGGGCGTCGCGTTGAACGCACTCGGTGAAGATCTTGCGTTTCTCGCGAGACTGGGGGCGCCATTTCCGCATCGGCTGTGTTGCGCCAGTCGCGAGGCCCAAAAGAACCCGGGTCGGCGGCATCCGCGTACGAGGCGTAAATCGTCCATGACGTGCGAGCAGATGATCGACTACACCCTCTTCGAGCTCGACAAGGTCTTTGCCGAGGCTGCCGTCCCTTAACCTCGGCGAGCGCGGGCTCCTTTTCCACTCCTGCATACGCATGCCTGCTCAACGAGCCTCCCTCTGCAGGGCGATTGGTGACGCCGCCGTATGCCTTCGGCGTGATTTGTCGGGTACCCGGGTCGGTGTGGCGGTCGCGGTGACGATTGGGACATGCGGTCGGCTCGTTCATCTCCCGGAGCCGGTGCGCGATGGTGCGGTAGACAGGCGTCGCCGCCCCCGATAATCTACCGTGACGTCAGTGTTAGATCGCCGGCATCCCACCTGCTGGGAGCCGCGGTGATCGCGGGGGGTCGCGAATGTCACGTTTCCGGGTGAGGGTCGGGCGCTGGTTGGCGCTGCTCACGACGATCTCGCTCGCCGGCGCGATCGGCGCTTCGGGGGCGGGCGCACAGAATCCGCCGGTCAACCAGCCGGGCGTGACCAGCACCGAGATTCGGGTCGGGGGAGTGGCGACGGTCACGCAGGACCCGACGGGAAACACGCTTGGGACAGCCTTCGACGGCACGAGCGCGTACTTCAGCTACATCAACTCGATGGGCGGGGTGTGTGGTCGCAAGCTCGTTCTCGCTTCGAAACGTGACGACGCACTGTCGAACAACCGGGAGCAGGTGCAGGGGCTGGTCACCAGCGACAACGTGTTCGCAGTGCTTCCGGTGGCCGTCGACCTGTTCACCGGCGCGGATCTGCTCGTCAGCCAGAAGATCCCGACTTTTGGTTGGGACATCCAGGCTGAGTGGGGGTCTGAGGCCAACCGGCCGGGGCCGCCGAACCTGTTCGGTGCAGCAGGGTCGTTCATCAACTTCACGTCGCCGGGGCCGACCGGCTTCCCGGATCTTTGGTTGGCGCAGAAGCTGGGCAAGAAGCGCATCGGTGCGATCGCCTACGCCGTGCCCCAGTCCTCGGGGGCCGCGGACGTCATTGAGG
Source organism: Acidimicrobiia bacterium (assembly GCA_035948415.1). Lineage (NCBI taxonomy): Bacteria > Bacillati > Actinomycetota > Acidimicrobiia > Acidimicrobiia bacterium. Next base: position 23,794 of record DASZJD010000115.1, read on the forward strand.
CGACCGCCAAGCAGTTCCCGAACGCCGCAAAGGTCGTGTTCAAGGACACGAGTGTCCCGTTCGGCGGCGTGGATTACAGCGCGCAGGTTGCCAAGATGGTGCAGAACAAGGTCGACCTGGTGGTCCCGACCCTCGACGCGAACGGCGCGTTCCTCCTCGGACGCGAGATGAAGAAGCAGGGGCTCAACGTCCCGATGATCCTGCCGAACGCGTACAACCAGGCGCGCATCCAGAAGAACGCGGACGTCGCCAATGGGAACTACGTGTTCACGCTCTTCGCGCCGTTCGAGAGCACGCCCAAGCCCGCGGGGTTGCAGCTCTATCAGAAGTGGATCAAGCGGAGTGGGGGTACCGCGAGCGAGAACTCCGTCTATGGGTGGCTGAACGCGGATCTCTTCGTGAGGGGTCTGAAAGCAGCAGGATGCGACTTCACCCGCCAGAAGGTCGTCGACGCCGTCAACCAGATGACGAACTACACCGCCGACGGTTTCATCGCCCCCGTCGACTGGACCAAGGCCCACCAGCAGGCTTCCGGCTGTTTCACTTGGGTGAAGATCGTGAACAGCAAGTTCAAGCCAATGTTCGGTCAGCCCGGGAAGCCGTTCCTGTGCATCCCGCCGGGCGCGACATCGATTCCAGCCAACCCCCCGGCGGTCCCGTAGCGGCCGGTTGGTGTTGGAACGGCGACTAGGCCGGTCGGGATACCGGTGACGTGACCGATCTCGTCGGTTACGTCATCCGTGGCATCCCGTTCGGGTGCGTCTTCGCGCTGATGGCGGTGGGCCTCACCCTGACGTACAAGACGTCGGGTGTGTTCAACCTGGCGTTCGCGGCGCAGGCGTACGCGTCCGCCGCGGTCTTCTACCAGCTCAACGTCAACGAAGGGTGGGCGCTCATCCCGGCGTTTGTCGTCGCGGTAGTTGTCGTGGCGCCGCTCATCGGCTTTGTCTTGGACCGGTTCCTCTTCCGGTACCTGCGCACTGCCCCCACCGTCGCCAAGCTCGCCGTGTCGTTGGGCTTGCTGGTGGCGATACCAGGGATCGTGCAGCTCTGGTTCGGCTCCGGGGCGGCGTTCGCGCCGCCCGTGCTCTGGACCGAGCAGTTCGCCATCTACCACTTCGGCGGCTACGCCATCACCGGCGCCGAGGCAGTCACTGTTGTCGCGACCGCAGCGTCGGTCGTCGGCCTGACGGTTTTGTTCCGCTATTCGAACATCGGGTTACAGATGCGAGCGGTGGTCGAGAGCCCGCGGATGACCGAGCTGGCCGGTATCAACGCGGATCGGGTGGGGGCCCTCGCGTGGGTGATGTCGAGCCTGTTCGCGGGGCTGGCGGGCGTCCTGCTGGCACCGTTGTTCGGGGAACTGCTCCCCGCCAACTTCACGGTGCTGCTCGTCGCGGCCATCGCGGCGGCGGCCTTCGGTCGGCTCACGAGCATCCCGCTGGTCCTCGCCGGTGGGCTGCTGCTCGGCATCCTCCAAGGCATCCTCGCCGGTTATCTGCCCACCGGCAGCATCCTGGCGCAGGGTCTGCGACCGTCGCTGCCGTTCGTCATGCTGTTCCTGCTCCTGTTGTTCTTGCCCGGGCTGCAAAAGAGGGCGGAGATCACCGACCCGCTGTCGGGGGTTGATCCGCCCCCGCCAGGACTGGCCGCCGCGCAGCGCAGCCGCGGTCTGACGACGGCGACGCATGCGTTCGGCGTGACGGTGGTGGCGATCGGCCTGGTGATCGCCTGTTTCGGGTTGAGCGACTTCTGGCTCCTGCTCGTAACCAAGGCGGTGGTGTTCGGCATCATCTTCTTGTCAATCACGGTGATCACCGGCATGGCGGGCCAGATCTCGTTGTGCCAGGCGACCTTCGCCGCCGTGGGTGGGTTCACCGTCGCGCAGTTCGTCGACCGATGGGACCTCCCGGTGCTGCTCACCGTGCTCGCGGGGACAGTCCTGGCGGCGATCGTGGGCGGGTTACTGGCGATCCCCGTGCTTCGTCTCAGCGGTATCTACCTGGCGCTGGCCACGCTGGCGTTCGCGATGATGTTCGACAGCGTCTTCGTCCCGTTGGACTGGGTCAGCGGCGGCCTCTTCCCGCTGAAGGTGCCCCGCCCCGGGTTCCTGGTCGGAGGCCGAGCGTTCTTCCTCTTCAGCGTCGTCGTGCTCGGCGTGGTCGGGACCCTCGTGATCCTCGTACGCCGAGGCACGACGGGGAAGTACCTGGACGCGCTCCGCGGGAGCGAGACCGCCGCCGCCGCGATCGGCATCAACGCGACGCGATCACGAATCATCGCGTTCGCGCTCTCCGCCGGCATCGCCGGGCTCGGCGGCGGCTTGCTCGCGACGTTCGACGGCCAGGCGAACTACGCCGCGAACTTCACCCCATTCTTCGGGCTGTTCTGGCTCGTGATCGTCGTGACCCTCGGAGTCCGAACTGTCGAAGGCGCCATCCAAGCCGGCTTGGCGCTCGCACTGTTCCCCGAGCTCCTGAACACGCTCGGCATCTCACCCGAGTACCAGTTCATCCTCTTCGGGCTCGGTGCACTCACCTTCGCCAGGCACCCCGAAGGGCTCCTCGAGTTCGCCAAGCGAAGACAACTCGACGCGATCCAGCGGATGATCGACCGACGCCAACGCGGTGGCCGAGCCCCGGATCTCCCGCCCGGGGCAGCGGAGCTGCCCGCAGTGCCCGCGCCCGTCCCGACGACGCCCGACGTTGCGTAGTCCGAACTGGTCTCGCGAAGGGAGGTGCGGGAGATGATTTCTCCCTCATAGCGCCGACCAACAGCGCGTCCATGTCGGTTGCGGTGAATCGAGGACCGGTCCGACCCAGCTCTGGTATGCCCGCATCCCACTCACCAACTTTGGCGAGAGCCAGAAGTAGGCGGCCACGAGCTCCGGCGGCGGTTCCGGAACTGAGCCCGCCTTGGACGGGCTGGCGCGCGACACCATCGGCTCGACAACAGGGGGCGGTCATGTTTTGGACGCTGCGTCAGGAAAGACTTCGAACGCTTCTGGCCGGGATCGCGGCCGTCTCATTTGCGGCGTACGCGAGTGCATCGGCCGGATCGAACGCGTCCGCGGTGGCCGCACCGGCCGCGACCGTTTCGGGTCCTATCTCCGGTGGTGGCGGCGTGCCGGTGGTGTCCACCACCGCGTTCGACCTGAAGCATGTGGGCTACGAACAGTCCGAGTTCCTGCTCGCCGGGACCGCCAGCAAGTACTCGCCGACGGTGCCTCTCACCAGCGACGGCAGGTGGAGCGTCACACCGAGTGACCCGCAGGCCTACACGACGCGCCTCGTCGTCTACCGCCCGACGAACGCGAAGAAGTTCAACGGTTCGGTCGTTGTCGAGTGGCTCAACGTTTCGGGTGGTGTGGATGCCGGACCCGACTGGGTGATGACCCACACCGAGTTGGTCCGCGACGGTTTCGCGTGGGTCGGGGTGTCGGCGCAGGCCGCGGGCATCAATTCGTCGAAGTCGACGGACGCCGTTCGCTATGCCTCGATTGCCCATCCTGGCGACAGCTATTCCTACGACATCTACTCACAAGCCGGTCGCGCCGTCCGGGACTCGACGAAGGTGTTGGGCGGGCTGCGTCCGAAGACAGTTATCGCCGCGGGCGAATCGCAGTCTGCTGCGCGCATGGTCACCTACATCGACGCGCTGGGGAAGACGAACCACATCTACGACGGGTTCCTCGTGCACAGTCGGGGCGCCACGGGCGCGCCGTTGCAGGGGTCACCTCCGCCGCCGGTGGGGGCTGCTCCTGCAGGGCCGGCCCCGATGGTTGTCCCGACCCCCACTGCGATCCGTGGCGACCTCAAGGTTCCGGTGCTCGTGCTCGAGACGGAGACCGACGTGTTCAACAGCAACACCGCCGAGCGCCAACCTGACACCAAGAACTACCGCCTCTGGGAGGTCGCCGGCACCTCCCACTACGACGCCTACGGCCTGACGATTGGCACGACCGATCCGGGCGGTCGAGGAGCAGCTCGGCTCCTCGCGTTGATGCAGCATCCCTCCAAGAGCGCTATGCCCGGGATCATCGAGTGCAACCTGCCGATCAATACGGGGCCGGCGCACTGGGTGCTCAACGTCGCGGTGTACTCACTCAACCGGTGGGTCACGAAGGGAATCGCACCGCCGATCGCGCCTCGTCTCCAGACCACGACGACCGCACCGGTTGTCTTCGCGCGTGACGCCAATGGGAACGCCATGAGCGGGATCCGCTCGCCGCAGGTCGATGTCCCGATCGCCGTGCTCGGAGGGACGACGAATTCGGGATCTCCTCCTCTGGGACAGTTCTGTCGTCTGTTCGGTACGACGGTGCCTTTGACGGCGCCACAACTCACGGCGTTGTACAAGAGTCATGATGACTTTGTCGCAAAGTGGAAGCAGTCCATCGACCGCGCCGTGAAGGCCGGATTCCTGCTCCAACCCGACGCCAAGGAGCTTCAGAGCGCAGCCAGCAATGCCACGATTCCGCAATGAACGCCTAGAAGATCAACCGATCCGTCGGCGCCAACGACTCGGAATCGGACCCGAAGCGCCCTGCACAAAGGCTACCCAGGATGAAAGTTCAGGAATCGGATGTCCAATAGAAGGGCCGGATTCGCGATCACGCTCGTCCTTGCCGTCGGCGGCGTTGTGCTCTCGCCCGCAGCGTTCGCGCAGGAAGCTGGGTCTCCACGCATCCATGGAGCGTCTGTCGGTTTGGTTTGCGTGCCATCAGTCGAAGGCCCGGTCTCAGTCACGGCAGCATCGCAGCCGTACACGCCGGCGTTGTTGCCTGCTCTCCCGCCGGGGTGGGTCGATCAGGAGTTCTTCATCTCGTGTGCCTCTCCACAGATCACGTACCGGACGTCCGTGGATGTCCGCAGGCCGACGAATGCGCACCTCGCTTCGGGCATCGCCGTCGTTGAGCCTTTGCATAGCGGGGGCATCTTCGGAGTGCTGACCAACTGTCAGCCCTATCTCGTTGCTCACGACGACGTCCACATCGGTGTGCCCGCAAATGCCGATGTCGTGCAGAGACTGGTGAAGTCGGCCGACCCCGCTCGCTATGCCACGCTCAACGTCCCAATGAGCAACGACGCCGAGAACGAGATCCTGGCCGGGGTGGGCGCGGTGTTGCATCAGCAACACGACGCGCTCCTCCCGGACATTCGCGTCACGGGCGCCATTCTGGGCGGCTGGTCGCAAACCTCGGTCCAGGTCCGCACTTTCATCGCCTCGTCCGGCGGGAAGGCGACCGTCAACCGACGGCGAGTGTACGACGGCTACTTTCCAGCGCAGCCGGCCGTGGGAACGGGTGGCGGAGCAGAGCTCGGACCGATTCCTGACGTCGGCGTGCCGGTGGTCGAGCTCCAGGGCGAGCGTGAGCTGCTGGTGACCCTGCGGATCTATGGCAGCCTCGGGTACCGTCGGCCCGATGGCGCGACCTACCGACTCTACGAAGTACCGGGAATGTCACACATCAACTATGAGCCCGACGATCCAGTCTCCGCGTACGCCCGGAGCCTGCACTGTGACTGGCCGCCCGGCGCGGCGCCATCGACGTTCAAACAGACCCAGGTGTGGGACATGGCACTCGACAACCTCGTCCGCTGGGTCTCACACGGCATCCCGGCACCGCATGCCCAACGAATCGAACTCGAGTCCGACGGTAAGACTGTCGTACGAGACGCCAACGGCAACGCCCTCGGTGGCGTACGCACCGTCTTCGTCGACGTCCCGACAGCGGCCATCATGCCGACGAGCCTGGCGCCCGGCGGCCTGCTGGCGAATCCCTGCGCGTACGTTGGGTACCAGCTGGATTTCTCCCAGACCAAGCTCGAGCAGCTTTACCGGAACTCTGCGGGTTACGTGGCCTCAGTCAACACGCACGCGAACAAACTCGTGAGCCAGCATTGGCTGCTTCCCGCGAGCGCCAGCGAGCTGATTGCCGAGGCCAAGGGATCATCGATCCTGCACTCATGATCCAGCCTTCACGCCCGTCTCGGTTGGCGCGGCTACGCCCTCGGAGCCGCCGGACCCCGGCCTCGCGCTCCGACGCTTAAGGCGAACGAGCGCTCCGCGGTGGGTAGGACATCCGCGGCGTCGGGTGAGGCCCCTGGTATGGCGCCGCCCTCAGAGCCGCGATGATCACCGCTCGACGATCGGGTCCGTGAGTGCGTCGCGGACCCATTCCTGGAGCGTCGGCGCGAGCAGCGGCCACCGGGCGAAGAGGCCTTCGCCCTGAAGGCGTGCCTCCTGGCGGTCGAGCCACTCCCGGTCACTCCAGGGCGGCTCGACGAGACGAGCACCCGGCAGCACCCCGGCCAGCTGTTCGGAGGTCGCACGCGTATGGTGAGGATCGCTCGCACCGCTGCGGAACACGAGCGTGGGCAGGTCGAGTGCGCGAGCCTCGGCGAGCGACAGGCCTGGAACGACCCCGTCGTCGCTAGGGCAGTACACGGCCATCCATCGCTCCATCGTGGCGATGAACTCCCTCGGGTCTTGGTCGAGGAACCGTTGCCGGTTCGACGGGTTGCGCCCGAGCACCTCGGCCCACTCGGGTAAGGCCACGACCGCGTCCATCCCGCCGGTCCACGCCGCGAGCAGCGACTCGCCGCAGTAGTGGACGCCCAGCATCATGAGGCCGTACACCCCGCCGCTGATCCACCACGTCGCGAGCGCGGCTGCGGCGTCGCGGTGGCGGGCCGCCGCGAGCAGGGAGACCCTGGCGCCGCCTGAGCCGCCGGCGATCACGGCCGGGGTCATGTCGAGATGCGCCAGCAATTCCGCCAGCGTGTCGGCCTGCATCGCCGACTCGGACGAACCCGCGAAGCACACGTCCGACGCACCGCAGTTGGGTCGGTCCCAGATGAGCACTCGGTTGCCGTGGGCGGCCAGCGCCTCCGCCAGCTCACGGACCCCGGGGTCGTCCTTGCTGAAGCGGCCGCCCGGCGTGATCACCCACGGACGCCCGTCGCCGATCACCTCGTACGCGATCGACAGGCCCGCGACCGTTGCCGTCGGCATGCCGGCGAGACTACCGTGCTTGGCATGACGTCGACGTTAGAAACGATGTACATCGTCGACGCGGACTCCCACTGGTGTGAGCCGCCCGACCTGTTCACGAAGCTCGCGCCGGCTTCGATCCGCGACCGCGTCCCTCGGGTGGAGGTGATCGACGGCCAGCGGACGTGGGTCTTCGACGGCGAGCCCGCGGGCGAGTACAGCGCCGGCGGCGTTGTGGCCCGGGACGGTTCGAAGGAGAGCGCGCACCGCGCGCTGCGCGAGTGGGACTTCGACCAGGTCCACCGCGGCGGTCACGACCCCCAGGTGCGCCTCGAGGTCCTGGACGAGTGCGGCATCGACGCCCAGATCATCTTCCCCGGCTCGCTCGGCCTCGGCGGCCAGGGCCTCGGCGTCAGCAAGGACGAGTCGCTCTGCCTCCAGGTCCTCCAGATCTACAACGATCGGAACCTGGGAGTGCAGGCCGACACAGGCAACCGCCTGCTGCCGCTGCCGGTGATGCCAGCGTGGAGTGTCGACCGCTGCGTCGCCGAGGCGCAGCGCGTCGCCGCCAGCGGCGCGCGTGGGGCGAACATGACGTCGGACCCTCAGGACCTCGGGGCGCCGGATCTCGCCAGCCGCGCGTGGGACCCGTTCTGGGAGGTCTGCAGCGACCTCCAACTCCCGGTGCACTTCCACATCGGTTCGAGCATCACAGCGATGTCGATTTTCCAGCACTACCCGTGGCCGTCACAGGCGTTGAACTCGGCGCTCGCCATCCAGGGTACGTTGCTGTTCATCGGGAACGCGCGCGTCGTAGTGAACGCCATCCTCTCGGGGATGTTCGACCGGTACCCGGACCTGAAGATGGTGTCGGTGGAGAGCGGGGTGGGATGGATCCCGTTCATCCTCGAAGCGCTCGACTACGAGATGTCCGAGAACGCGCCCGCCGAGCTCGCCGAGCTCGAGAAGATGCCGTCCGAGTACTTCAAGAGCAATCTGTACGCGACGTTCTGGTTCGAGAACAATCGGAACAAGTTGCCCGAGCTCATCGAGGCGGTCGGTGAGGACACCATCCTCTTCGAGACCGACTTCCCGCACCCGACGTGCCTGTACCCGAAGCCGCTCGACACCGTCGAGGCGAAGATGGCGACGTTGTCCGCCGACGCGAGGCGCAAGATCCTGGGCGAGAACGCTCGCAAGCTCTACCGCCTCTAGATCCGAGCACACTGGCCGTGAAGACCATCGGGCACTGGGTCGGCGGCAGCGTTGTCACCGGATCATCGGATCGCGGCGGCGTCGTGTACGACCCCGCACGCGGCGTGCCGACGGCGCAGGTAGTGTTCGCGTCCGCTGCCGAAGTCGATTATGCAGTCCGGGTCGCGGTTGACGCGTCTGCGGCGTGGAGCAAGTCGCCGCTGAGCAGCCGGGCGGCAGTGCTCCTTCGGTTCCGGCAGCTGCTCGACGAGCACCGCGACGACCTTGCGACGATCGTGACCCGCGAGCACGGCAAGGTGCTCGCCGACGCCCGGGGCGAGGTCGCCCGAGGCATCGAGAACGTCGAGTTCGCCTGTGGCATCCCGAACCTCTTGACCGGGATGCACACGGCTGACGTGTCGGGCGGGGTCGACGTGCACAGCGTCCGACAGCCGTTGGGCGTGGTCGCGGGCATCACGCCGTTCAACTTCCCGGTCATGGTGCCGCTGTGGATGCTCAGCAACGCGCTGGCGTGTGGCAACTCGTTCGTGCTGAAGCCTTCCGAGAAGGACCCGTCACCATCGCTCCGACTGGCGGAGCTCATCCGCGACGCCGGATTCCCGGACGGCGTGTTCAACGTGCTGCAGGGCGACGCCGAAGCCGTCGACGCGCTGTTGACCCATCCCAACGTCGCCGCGGTGTCGTTCGTGGGGAGCACGCCGGTCGCGCGTCACGTGTACGAGACGGGCACGAGCCAGGGAAAGCGGGTGCAGGCACTCGGAGGCGCCAAGAACCACATGGTTGTGCTCGCGGACGCCGATCTCGACGCGGCCGCGGATGCGGCGGTGTCGGCGGCGTACGGATCAGCCGGCGAGCGCTGCATGGCGATCTCCGTCGTCGCCGCTGTCGGAGCGATCGCGGATTCGCTGGTCGACGCGATCGCGGCGCGGATCCCGGGCGTCGTCGTCGGCCCGGGCGACGACGAGCAGTCGATGATGGGGCCGCTGATCACACCCGAGCATCGCGACCGGGTGCGGTCGTACGTGGAAGGTGCTGCTGACGAGGGCGCGCGTTTGGTGGTCGATGGCTCCGTGCCACCGATCGAGGAAGGCTTCTTCCTCGGCTGTTCGCTCATCGACGACGTCAAGCCGGGGATGCGTGTGTACGACGACGAAATCTTCGGACCCGTGCTGAGCGTTGTCCGGGTCAGCACCTTCGACGAAGCGTTGGCGCTCGTTAACGCGAGTCCGTACGGTAACGGTGTCGCCTTGTTCACGCGCGACGGTGGCGCGGCGCGCGCGTTCGAGCGCGAAGTCGAGGTCGGAATGGTGGGCATCAACGTGCCGATCCCCGTGCCGGTCGCCTCGCATTCCTTCGGCGGCTGGAGGGCGTCGCTGTTCGGTGACACCACGATGTACGGGCCCGAGGGCATCCGCTTCTACACACGGCCCAAGGTGGTTACGTCGCGGTGGCCCGACCCAAAATCGAGCGCTGTCGACCTCGGGTTCCCGACGCACCAGTAGGCAGGTCGATCTCCTATGGAGGGCTGTTAGAGGCCTGACTCGCCTCTTTCGTCCCGAACCGCCGCCAGAGTTCGATGCGGTCCCTTGTACGACCCGTGGCTCGCTTCATGGGATCGGGTCATCGAGATCGCAGACGGGAAGCAAAAGGCCGTCACCTCGGTCGAATGCAACGACGTTGGTCAGCGCCTTCCCGCGTGCCTGACTCGGCCAAGGCACATCCATGGGGCTACCCGACGCGTGATGAGGATTTGAGCTCGGTCGCCTCAAACCGGAGTCATTACTGGGTCAGGCACGCTCTTTTCGCCCTCGCTGCGGGCGCCGGCCATCGTGTACGGCGCCTTCGACGAGCCCGATGACCCAGGTCAGCCCGCGGATCGCATCCTCGACGTCGAGGCCCCAGTCCCGTACGAGACGCTCGTAGGACGAGACGCCCCACAGCACGTCGAGCATTGCAGCGGCGAGGATGCGGTCGGCCGTCGACCACCGATCGGCCTGCTCCGTCACTGCCGCGAGGAGGGCCGCGTGCTGGCGCTTGTTCGCCTCGAGCAGGGTCGGATCGAGCGGAGGACGCCGATCGCGCGGATACGAGGCGACGTGCCGGAGGATTCGAGTGGCGGCGTCGGCGACGTCGTCGAGCCGCAGCTGGGCTAAGTCGATCCCCACCGCTTCCTCGAGCCGCTGCATGATGGCGTCACGCAACACACGCTCGTTTGGGAAGTGGCGATACACGGTGCGCTCGTTGATACCTGCACGTTCGGCAACTGCGCGGATAGTCACGCCGTGCCAGTCGCGGATCGATGACTGGCGCACGAGGTCGGCACCCGCTCTGACGATCCGGTCCCGCGTCTCGTTGGCACGCTCGCGTCGCAGGGTGTTGTCATAGCGGCGTTTGGGGAGCGAGTCCGTCGTCGTCACGGAAGGAGGACCGGGAGTGTCTCGAAGCCGCGAACGGTCGACGTCGGCGCGATCCGAGCCCGGTCGACGTCGACGTCCCACTCTGGGAAACGGTTCAACAGCTCGTCGAGCGCGATCCGACCTTCGAGCCGAGCTAGCGCCGCTCCGAGGCAGTAGTGGATGCCGTAACCGAACGCGAGGTGCTGGCCGACCATGCGGTGGATGTCAAAGCCGTCGGCGTGATCCCAACGGCGATCGTCGCGATTGGCGGCGGAGACGACGAAGAGCACAGCGCTCCCCGCCGGCACTCTCTGGCCATGAACCTCGACGTCCGCGGGGACGTAGCGGCCGACCTGCGGGCCGGGTGTCTCGTAACGCAGCAGCTCCTCGATCGCGTTGGGGAGGAGCGAGCGGTCCTCGACGAGTTCGCGGCGCTGGTCAGGGTGCTCGGCGAGCACCTTGCCCGCCCAACCGATCAGCCGAGTCGTGGTCTCGTTGCCGGCGCCGGCCACCACGGTCGTGTACAGCAGCGCCTCGTCGCGCGTGAGAGTCCGGGTCGTTCCCTCTTCATCCTCGAACTGGGTATGGAGCAGCTCGGTCATGAGGTCGTCGGACGGGTGGTCGATACGCCAGTCGATGTACTCTTGGAACGTCTCGCTGCCGAAGGTTGGGTTCTCCTCGATCTTCATCGCCTCGCCCGCCCGCGTGCGCAGGTTCGCATCGGCCATGTCGCGCACCGCGGCCTGAGCCTCCTCGGGGATGCCGAACAGCATGCCGACGACGCGCATCGGCATTTGCGCCCCGAGATCCGCGATCAGGTCGAACTCGTTGGTGCCGACGAGCGGGTCGAGACTCGCGGCGCAGAAGTCACGGATCTTCGGTTCGAGCGCGGCGACGCGGCGCGGCGTGAACACGCGAGCGAGGAGACTGCGGTGCACCGTGTGCGCCGGGGGGTCCTCGAAGATGAGGGTGCCGGCCGGCAGCTCGACGTTCGCCTTGATCAGCTCGAGGACACCGCCGCGACCGGAGATGTAACGCTTCGCGTCGACGAGGCCGCGCTCGCAGTCCTCGTAGCGGCTGACGGCGTAGAAGGCGTACTGCTCGTTGTAGTAGAGCGGCGCCTCGTCGCGCAGCCGCTTGTACAACGGGTACGGGTCCGGGTCGTTGATCGCGGTGTACGGATCGTAGGCGATGGCTTCGATCACGAGGTCCTCTTCTCGTCGAGCAGCGACACGATGCGGGATGGTGTCAGTGGGAGGCGGGTCAGCGTCACATCGAACGGCGCGAGCGCGTCGGCCACCGCGTTGACGACGGCGGGTGGCGCGCCGATCGCGCCGCCTTCGCCGACGCCCTTGTATCCACCCGGTCCGGGGCTCGGGGTCTCGATGTGCCCGAACTCGATCGTCGGCATCTCGACCGCGGTCGGAAGCAGGTAGTCCAGGAAGGTGGTCGCCAGCGGATTGCCGTCGTCGTCGTAGGCGAGATGTTCGTAGAGCGCGCCGCCGATGCCCTGGGCGACGCCGCCAGCGATCTGGCCCTCGACGACGTCGGGGTTGATCATCGGGCCGCAATCCTCGCTGACGATGTAGCGGTGGAGCGCCACGCGGCCGGTGTCGACGTCGACTTCGCACGTGCAGACGTGGGTGGCGTTCACCCAGATCGTCGGGTTGACGGCCCGATA